>JBLHZE010000026.1:0-13595 GCA_047631015.1 Actinomycetes bacterium | reverse complement strand
CGTCGCTCAGGAAATGAACACGGCCGCCTCTGCGAGCGAGGAAATCGCTAAGGCCGAGTTCGAGGTGTTAGCTGCTCCGGTCGATCTCGGTGGAGTTATAGCCGTGCACCCAGGCGAGACCTAGACTCCATCAATCGAGTGCGATGTGACTTCCCGTTGGATTTGCTCACACCCGCTACCCAGAACTGAAAGTCGGTGATACGCTTACCCTGCTCAACCGGTCGCCGGACTTGACTCAAGCTGCCTCTCTCAGAAGTGGTTTCGAGCTTTCCGAACCGGAATCCACAAATCGTGTGGGTATTACGAGCACTTCTTTTCGGGACCTTGGGTAGCTATCTCGGGGACCAGCTGACATACCGTGCATGTTCTCAGCTGCTCTGGAGACCGAAGAGAATCTCTCCAAACCAAAACCTTCTCACTGTCTGTGGTGCGAAGGAAATCATGCGTACTGTCTGATCAGTGCGCCACCCGTCCCGAAAGGACGAACGAAATAACGTGACCGAATCAACTGCCATCGCCGAGTCCGCCAACGCTAGTGACTCTGGCAAGAAGAGCGGCGGTCTGTCGACCATGCTGCTACCCGAACTCAAGAAGCTCGCGGGATCTATGGGGATCTCCGGTGCATCTGCCATGCGCAAGGGGGACCTCGTCTCCGCAATTAGGGCGCAACAATCAAGCGGATCGTCCAACAGATCGTCTGCCAATGTAAGCGAGCTGAAGACCGACGCTCCCGCACCTGCGGCCCACGAGTCCGATGACTCCGGGTCTGCATCAACCTCTTCTGAGTCACGCGACCGCTCTAGTGATAACGACTCAGACGGCAATCGCAGCAACCAAGGTAATCGGAATGAATCTGGTCAGTCTGGCCAAGGGCGTTCCCGCGGCGACCAAGACGGTAACCAGCGCGGCGATCGAAACAACTCCGGTGAGCGCAACTCCGGCGACAACAACCGGAACCGCAACAACAACCGGAACCGCAACAACAACCGGGATAACAACCGCGACAACGACAACCGGGATCAAAACCGCGACCGCAATCGTGATCAAAACCGTGATCAAAACCGTGATCAAAACCGTGATCAAAACCGTGATCAAAACCGTAATAACGGTCCGCGTGATGACGATGATGACCGCGGCGGTCGCAACAACAACAACCGCCGCCGCCGCCGTGGCCGTGAGCGCTACCGTGATGGCCGCCCCCGCCGTGACGCGATGGAAGACACCGAAGTCACCGAGGATGACGTATTGCAACCCGTCGCCGGAATCCTCGACGTACTGGATAACTACGCGTTTGTTCGCACCTCGGGCTACCTGCCCGGCCCGAACGATGTGTACGTTTCCCTTTCGATGGTTCGCCGCCACGGTCTGCGCAAGGGCGACGCCGTAACTGGGGCCGTTCGCCAAGCGCGTGAGGGCGAGAGTCGGCAGAAGTTCAATCCGCTTGTGCGAATTGAGACTGTCAATGGCGCGGAGCCCGATACCTCCAAGGATCGAGTAGAATTCGGCAAGCTGACACCGCTATACCCGCAAGAGCGACTTCGGCTGTCGAGCGAGAACGAGCCGCACAATATGACGGCTCGGGTTATCGACATCGTTGCCCCAATCGGTAAGGGTCAGCGTGGTCTCATTGTCTCTCCGCCAAAGGCCGGTAAGACAATGGTGTTGCAGCGGATTGCTAACTCGATCACTGAGAACAACCCCGAATGTCACCTGATGGTTGTCCTCGTTGATGAGCGGCCAGAAGAAGTGACCGATATGCAGCGATCAGTCAAGGGTGAGGTCATTGCTTCCACCTTCGATCGTCCGGCAGAGGACCACACGATTGTCGCTGAACTCGCCATCGAGCGCGCGAAGCGTTTGGTTGAGCTCGGTCACGACGTCGTCGTGCTACTCGACTCCATGACTCGCCTGGGTCGCGCCTACAACTTGGCCGCTCCGGCCAGTGGGCGCATCCTTTCTGGTGGCGTTGACTCCACGGCCTTGTTCCCACCCAAGAAGTTCTTCGGTGCGGCCCGCAATATCGAGGATGGTGGATCCTTGACGATTCTGGCCACTGCCCTGGTCGAAACGGGTTCTCGGATGGACGAGGTTATCTTCGAGGAGTTCAAGGGCACGGGAAATATGGAGCTCAAGCTCGATCGACGACTCGCGGATAAGCGCATCTTCCCAGCGGTCGATGTGGACTCCTCAGGTACGCGTAAGGAAGAACTACTGTTGGCCCCTGACGAGTTGAAGATCACCTGGAACCTGCGACGGGTGCTCCATGCTCTGGATGCCCAGCAAGCGATCGAGCTCCTGCTGACCAAACTGCGTGAGACGAAGAGCAACTACGAGTTCTTGCTCCAGGTCCAAAAGTCCACGCCGGCTGGTCCGGTTCAAGACGGCGAGCGGATCGAAATCTAGTCGGACGGATCTTCTGTAGCCGCCGGGTACCGCTTGCGTGTGGGTAAACGCTGACTAGTCGAGATCGTCCGACGACGTTTGTATGCCAGCAATATCCCGGAGTGATCCGATTCCTAACCCGCTCGAACGACCACCGGCGGAGGAATCGGTGTCCGCTGGTCCGTTCGCAACTTCGTCGGGAGCCTTCAAGGGCCCAAAAACCGCCGTGAGGTCCTGCATCGACGGGACGAAGTAGTACGAGCCAGTAACGGGCGTGGAGAACTTCGTCAGATCGTCGATCAGTCCGTCACCGGTGACGCCGAACATGCGATCGAGCATGAGGTCCATCAACGGAGGATCGTTTGTGAGCCCGATGAACTGGGTGCCGGTTTCGTTGGCATCTGAGAACGGTGTGTTTCGTCGGTAGATATGGCGCTCTTCACCTGCCGCATCGACAACGGTATTTCGGCTGACATGAGACGTCGGCGGCATCTGATCGTCGGGTAGCTGAATGCTGTCTGCTTTGGTTCGCCCGATCACGTCGTCCTGCTCCGGGACCGATAGTGCGTTAAATGCCCGCATATTGTGAACCCACTTCTGGACGCAGACATCCGATCCAGCCTCGCCGATACTTCCTGCTGGAAACAGTGCGACTTCGAGCGCCTCATCGGGCAACGGGTTCTCGGTGCCGTCGATGAAGCCGGTGGGGTCGCGGCTATCCGGTGCTTTGAACGCAGCAAGATCCATGCCTACCTGAGCGATTAATGCCAGGTTGTCGACGACCTCGCGGGCCGTCGAGGAGGCATACCCCTGAGTGTAGCTACTGCACCACACCCACAGATCGAACTGGGTGGACGGCGCGAACGAACCGGCTGGACCGCCGATCTCGGTGAAGTCTACGACGGAGTCCGGGATCGTCCCGGGGGAGAACCGGCGCCAGAAGTTCGGTCGGAATCCCCAGATCACGTTTGGTCCACCAAGCCAAACCGCCTCACGCCGTGCTTGGGTAATGGTCGCGATGACCGTGTCCAGAGCTACCGAGTCATCCAGGATGAACTCGACGTGGTGATGCGCGATGAGGCTGTCGGCGAAGATGCCTGGTTGTGGATCAGCCATCGCTATTGGGCGAAGTCGAAGCGGATCGCCGCTTCCGGAGTATTGACGAGCGAGGCGATGCTCTCTTCCAAATAGAGCGTCACAGTCTCGCGATCGTGTTCCAGGTACCCGATAGACCAGTCCTGACCACCGCGAATCTCGTAGTCGCCACCGCGCTGACTCAGCAGCAGCGCGCCCTCGACGGAGGGCGCCCACACCACCGGCACATCAAGCATCAGGTTGAGGTGCTTGATCAGGGGATAGCCACCCTTCTCCGAGCTCTCCATGACACCTGTCCAGCACTGGGGACCCATCGCCATCGCGTACGGCCCAGCAATGCTTGCCTCTTGGAGAATGTCTAAGGCTTGAGCGACACTGTCTGGGAAGTCCGAGAAGCTGTCATCGATGGAGATCACTTCGTTCGTTGAAGCGCTGCCGACTCCGGCGATACCGAGTCCCGGGTTACCCGCCAAGACGGCCTCGTCCTCAGCAAGGGCGGCCGCTCGGGCCGCTGCAATCACCGGATCTGTATCGAAGTCGCTCGCTCCGCGGTCCAAGGCAGCAAGCTCACGACGGTTGATTTGGAACGGCACGCGAAGATCCGCGAACGGTTGAACGACGCGCGTCTGTAGTTCAACGCCGTCAGCGTTGGTTGGGACCTGGGACACGCGGCCGAGTGGGAGTGCAGACGTCGTCCAATCGCCTGACGCGCTGTAATCCACAAGTTTCCGGGCTGCCAAATAGTGGCGAAGGGAACGGGTTGCCTCGTCTTCGATTTGAGCCCAGCCTGCATCGCTAATCGGGGCTTTCTGGCGTAACAGATGATCCACGGAGACTCCTGGGAGATGAAGGTGCGTACAGCGTTGTCTACTCCCCTTACCTTACGTGCGGCTGGGCCGTTGGGACAACCGCTCGGCTAGGGTTCTGGTAAGTCGAGATTACCGCTCGATTGTGGCGACTGAAGGATCACGACGTCACCCTGGGGAAGGGACCGGTACTGCAAATGAGGTGGAGGGGACCGATACCGCACATAAGAAGGCGAGTTATGGGTTCTTACGGGGTCGACGCGTTGATCGTTCCGGCCCTGAGCGTCATCGGAGCCGTCGCCTTCGTTGCCCTGGGCTACACCGAAGTGGGCTTTCCGCGGGGCGTCAGTTACATCGTCGCCGGACTACTCGTTGTGCAGATCGGGATCTACCTCCATACAACGATCCGCGGACGGTTCCTGCTGTGGGGGAAGGTGCTGGCCGACGCTCCCAGCCCACAGCGAGCCCTCGATGTCGGTTGCGGTCGAGGCATGGTGCTTATCGAAACCCTCGTGGAGTTCCCGGAGGCGTCCGGGGTTGGCCTAGACCTGTGGCGTAGCCGATCCGCCAAGGGAGTAGCTCGCAAGACCCTGATCACCAATGCCACCCAGAATGGCGTAATGGATCGGACATCCCTGCAGATCGGCGATATGACAGCAATGCCGTTTCCCGATGAGTCGTTCGATCTTGTGACAGCCAATATCGCTATCCATGACGTCGACAACGATGAGACCGGTCGCCGGGATGCCGTCGCCGAGATTCTGCGCGTCACGCGGCGTGGTGGCCAGATTCGAATCGTGGACATTCACTACGTCGGGGAGTACCGGGACCGTCTGGAGTTCCTCGGGGCTAGCGATGTGACGACCACGTCTCTGGGTATTAACGGGTGGTACGGAAACCCTTTCTACGCCAGTCGCCTGGTCTCAGCAAGGAAGCTGTAGGCCGCTGGGCGCGCGCCTACGGGAATAAGAGTTTGCCTGCCTAGCGTTGCGAACAGGGCTACATGGCACACTAGAGCGGTTCCGGTTCACGTTGTGCGACTCTTTCGCCTGCGACCCGGACCCATGACACTAGGAGAAGTAATGAAAGCCGGTATCCACCCCGAGTACGTCGACACCAAGGTCACTTGTTCCTGTGGGAGCGAGTTCATGACGCGCAGCACGGCCAAAAGTGGCAAGATTCACGCTGACGTGTGTAGCCAGTGCCACCCGTTCTACACGGGCAAGCAGAAGATCCTCGATACTGGCGGTCGCGTTGCCAAGTTCGAGAAGCGCTTCGGCAAGTCTAAGAGCTAGGGCCTTTCGCTTCTCGTCGAATTTCGTGGCGTATCGCTCGGTAAGGCGCCGTGTCACAGCTATCCACGTGTCAGCGATTCTGCGGAAATCTTCGCGGAACAACTCAACAGTAATGGCGGTGCAATGTGTTTGAGCGCTGCGAGGACATGCTCGTTGAGAACGCGGACCTTGAAGCCCAACTCGGCGACCCACTGCTTCATGCCGACCCGAAGAAGGCTCGAAAGGTTGGGCGGCGCCACGCAGAACTGCGCCCGATCATCGAGGCATATCGGGAGTGGAAATCGCTCGGTGAGGACCTCGATGCCGCTCGAGAGTTTGGCGAGACCGACCAGGCGTTTGCCGATGAGGCTGTCACTATTGAGCAGGCTCGCGAGGTTGTCGCAGAGAAGCTAACTGGGCTACTGGTCCCGCGCGACCCGCTTGACGGGTCTGACGTGATTTTGGAGATCAAAGCCGGCGAGGGCGGGGACGAATCGGCGCTGTTTGCCGGTGATCTATTGCGGATGTATCTGCGTTACGCGGAACGACGAAAGTGGAAGACGGAGATTTTGGAGTCCGTCGAATCCGACTTAGGTGGGTTCAAGGATGTCGCTGTGGCGGTGAAAGCCAAGGGTGTACCTGAGCCTGGCGAGGCTCCCTTTGACCGACTGCGGTACGAGGGCGGTGTCCACCGTGTCCAGCGGGTTCCGGTGACCGAATCCCAAGGTCGGATCCACACTTCCGCTGCCGGAGTTCTTGTCCTGCCCGAGACCGAAGAGGTCGAGGTGGAGATCGAGGCAAACGATTTGCGCATTGACGTCTACCGATCGTCCGGGCCAGGGGGCCAGAGCGTGAACACCACCGACTCTGCGGTCCGTATTACCCACGTGCCAACCGGTGTCGTCGTGTCGTGCCAGAACGAGAAATCACAGCTGCAGAACAAAGAGCAGGCAATGCGGATTCTGCGTGCCCGGCTCGTTGCGTTGGAAGAAGAGAAAGCAGCCGCAGAGGCATCACAATCGCGTAGGGCCCAGGTTCGCACCGTTGACCGCTCAGAGCGGATCCGCACGTATAACTTCCCTGAAAACCGCCTGGCTGATCACCGCACTGGCTTCAAGTCCTACAACCTGGATCACGTTCTGGATGGCGAACTCGAAGCTGTCGTGCAGTCCTGCGTCGACGCCGATATGGCCGCCCGATTAGCCGGCGACTAGGCAAGGCAGTGGATCGGACCGCCAGGTGACAAACCGAACCTCGCGAGAACTCCTGGCTACGGCGCAAAACCAACTCGCTGCTGCTGGAGTGCAAAGCGCGCGGGTTGACGCTGAGCTGCTCATGGCGCATACGCTTGGAGTACGACGCGGACAGCTGGTCGCGCACTCTGACATCAGCCCCGCACAAGAGACTGAATTCGAGGCGATCCTGTCGCGGCGCGTCAACCGTGAACCCCTCCAACACATCATCGGGCAGGCATGGTTTCGACATCTGACCCTTGCTGTTGGCCCAGGAGCATTTGTCCCCCGTCCAGAGACCGAGACGCTGGTCGAGCTGGCCCTGCGCGAGATAGCTCAGCGTCGGAGCGACTCACCGCAGCGCTCAATGCGGGTTGTCGATTTGTGTACTGGGTCGGCGGCAATTCCGCTGGCACTCGCGATCGAGGCAGGGTCTATCGAGGTCTACGGCGTTGAGGTGTCGCCCGACGCGCTGAACTGGGCCAATCGCAATGCGATATCGCATGACGGTGCCGTTCGCGCTGCTGGTTCCTCACTGACATTGGTTGAGGCCGATGCGACAACAGCGAGCGCGGTGCTGCCAGCGCTTCATTGGTCGGTTGACGTGCTTACCTGCAATCCGCCCTATATTCCAGATGGATCGATACCGCGAGATCGAGAGGTCCGGGACTTCGATCCGCATATCGCTCTATTCGGCGGCGATGACGGCCTCGATATGGTCCGAGCGGTTATCGATCAGGCCGCACAGTTCCTGGTCAGCGACGGCTATCTCCTGATTGAGCACGGCGACGAGCAAGGCGTGACTGGTGGTGAATCCGGTGTGCCGTGGCTGCTGCAGTCATCGGGGGACTTTACGCAGGTGAGGGACCATCTGGATCTAGCTGGTCGGCCTCGAGTGACCGCGGCTCGACGGGCATAGTCTCGCCTGCGCCGCTTTCGCCTGCGCCGCTTTCGTCCGCAGCGCTCTGGCCCGGTTCGATCTGGGCAGGTTTGGCCTCATCCGGATCAATCAGATCGCCGCAGACCTGTCGAAGCTGTGTGACAGACACGGCTCCAGCACGCAGCAGGGTGGGCGGATCGGTCGTGATGTCGACCACGGTGGAGGCGATGGCGGCACTGAGCGGACCAGCATCGAGGTACACCCCGACTGCGCTGTCGAATGTCTCAGTCGCTTGCTCGCAGGTCGTAGGAAGGTCCATGCCAGCAATGTTGGCACCGCTGAGGGCTAGCGGACCAACCCGCTTCGCGAGCTGCCAGGTAACAGGATGAATCGGCATCCGAACCGACAGACTGTTGTCCCCGGCCGCGCAGACCGCCCAGGTCAAAGTGGGTTGCGAGATACCGACCAATGTGAGCGCACCGGGCCAGAAGGCTGCGATCAGCTGGCGCGCTGATGGGCTGATCCCCGAGACAATTCCATCGATTGTCATTGTCGCGCCCACCATCACTGGGATCGGCAGGTCCGTACCCCGATTCTTCAGCTCACGTAGGCGGTTTACGCCGTCGATGGAGAAGGCATCGGTCGCTAGCCCGTAGGCCGATTCGGTCGGTACAACGACGATCTCACCACGTTTTGCGGCAGCCGCAGCTGCTGTCAGACCACGTTCAAGTTCAGCTACCTTGCGCACGTCGAAGCGTCGGATCACACCTTGATTGTCGCCAGACGTAGACTCGAACCCATGACCGACGTGCCGTTCTGGGGTTCCGACTTTGCCGCCTTGCAGTCCGAAGACCCGCAAATCGCCGATATTCTGCTCGCAGAGCTCGACCGGACCCGCTCCGGATTGCAGCTTATTGCCAGCGAGAACATGACGAGTCCGGCTGTGTTAGCCGCGCTGGGCTCTGTGTTGAGCAACAAATACGCGGAGGGATACCCAGGTCGCCGGTACTACGGCGGCTGCGCCGAGGTCGATAAGGCCGAGGTCTTGGGTATCGAGCGGGCTAAGGCGCTTTTTGGTGCCGACCACGCGAACCTTCAGCCACATACCGGAGCTAACGCAAACATCGCGGTTTATGGGGCGTTCCTCACACCCGGTGACACGGTCTTGGCTATGAGCCTGCCGCATGGCGGTCACCTCACCCACGGCACCAAGGTGTCGTTCTCTGGTAAGTGGTTCAACGCAGTTCACTACGGGGTCAGCCAAGAGACCGAGGACATCGATTACGACCAGGTGCGCGAACTCGCCCGCGAGCACCGACCGAAGATGATCATCTGTGGCGGGTCGGCTATCCCGGGGCTCATCGACTTCGCGGCCTTCCGTGAGATCGCTGACGAGGTCGGCGCCATCTTGATGGTGGATGCCGCACACTTCATTGGCCTCGTTGCCGGTAAGGCGATCCCGAGTCCCGTTCCCTACGCCGACGTGGTGACGTTCACGACGCACAAGGTGTTGCGTGGTCCTCGCGGCGGTATGATCCTGTGCAAAGAGGAGCACCGGGCGGCGATCGACAAGGCTGTGTTCCCGATGATGCAGGGCGGCCCCTTGATGCACTCCATCGCTGCGAAGGCAGTGGCGCTCAATGAGGCAGCAACTCCGGAATATCAGGAGTACACCCGGCAGGTCATCCGCAATGCCCAGGTTCTGACTGAGTCGCTGGCGGCCGCAGGGATGCGCCCCGTGACCGGCGGTACCCAGACCCACTTGGCGCTCCTAGACCTACAAGGTCTGGGTGTCACTGGTGCACAAGCCGAAGAACGCTGCGATGCGGTCGACATTGTGCTCAACAAGAACGCCATTCCCTACGATCCACAGCCACCAAGCGTTGCCTCTGGCATTCGGGTCGGAACCCCGGCGGTGACGACCCAGGGAATGACCGAAGACCAAATGCGGGAGATTGGTTCGCTGATTGCTCGCGCAGTGACCGCAACCGACACGCCCGAGAACATCCGTTCAGGTGTGTCGGCGCTCGTGGAGCGGTTCCCGGCCTACCCTCGCCCCTAGGCGGTATGTTCCGCCCGCCCTGACGCGGTCCCTCGAGTTGAGGCCGTGAGGTGAGCGACGTTGGAGGTGCATAGGAGTGCGTGAGTATCTGCTGTGCATGCTGGTTGCCGGTGCGATCACCTACCTGATGACGCCGGTCGTGCGCCGACTCGCCATTCGCTTTGGTGCGATTGCCGAAGTCCGCGACCGCGATGTTCACAGTAAACCCACCCCGCGCTGGGGTGGGTTGGCAATGTTCGCCGGGCTCCTAGGCGGGATGCTTGTGGCCAGCCAACTCCCCGTGATGCGAGCTGTCTTCGACGGCGATGGCCAGCCTCTTGCGTTACTCACCGGTGCGACCATCATCGTGATCCTTGGCCTAGCTGACGACCGCTGGGGCTTGGATGCGCCGACAAAGTTTGTTGGCCAGGTGCTGGCGGCTGGTTCCATGGCGCTGTTAGGCATACAGGTGCTGTGGTTACCGATCGCCGGAACGCTCTTATTGGACCCCCTGACGAGCGTTTTGCTGACGGTGCTGATCGTTGTTCTCACAGTGAATGCGGTGAACTTCGTTGATGGCCTCGATGGTCTAGCGGCCGGGATTGTCGGGATCGCCGCGCTCGCTCTCTTTGCCTACTCGTATTTACTGAGCGCCACGAACCAGATCGATCGGGCAACGCTTGCCGCGCTCATCTGCGCGCTGCTGGCAGGGATGTGTGTGGGTTTTCTGCCGCACAACATCAACCCCGCGCGGATCTTCATGGGCGATACCGGATCGATGTTGATTGGGCTGTTGCTTGCGTCGTCGATGATTACCCTGACTGGGCGCGTCGATCCGAGCTCGCTAACGGACACAGTTCTGTTGCCTACTCTTCTTCCACTGCTGCTACCGGCAGCAGTTATCGCTATTCCGCTACTTGACGTTGCCCTAGCGGTAGTGCGGCGAACGAGAGCGCGTCGAAGTCCATTCGCACCCGACAAACAACACCTCCATCACCGGCTCCTGGAACTCGGCCACTCGCAGCGTCGCGCAGTTGGGCTGATGCATGCCTGGACGGCCCTGATTGCGTTCACCGCCGTGTCCCTGGCATTCATCCCGCTGGCCGCCACAGGCGCGTTCTTCGGGATCGGAGTCGTCCTTCTTGCGGTCCTTGTGATCAGACCTGGGCGTCGCGCACCGTCCCTGACGAGAACCGTCCCTGGCGACCTGCCCTAAAGCTGACCCAGCGTGACCGGGTTTTGGTGGCGGTATGGGCCGGTCCTTCGCCCAGTTGGGTCAATGTTGGCGAGCCCGCGTGTTAGCGTCGGAGCGTCATGATGACTACAGAGGGCATCCCGCTCGGGAGCAGTGCACCGTGCGGCCGTCCACAAAGGGAAACCCAGAGGGAAACTCCGTGACTACCGAAGACCCGCATGCCGATGCGACGCTCAGCTCCCCCGATAGTGGCGAGCCAGAACCATTCACCGCCGCGGCGGCAGATGCGCGCATGCTCAAGATCCCGCTCATATGGGTGAGTGTGGCGGGCACGATCGCCACGATTATTTCGGCAATCTTGTTTGGCCAGAAAGGTCTGATCGCGGGCGTGCTCGGCACTCTCGTCGTCATGGGCTTTTTCGGGGGTGGCCAGTACATTGTTGCTCGGGTGCTGCGCAATAACCCAATGGTCGCGATGAACATGGCCATGCTCGTCTACGTCGGGCAAATGGCTATCATGTTAGTGCTACTGCTGCTTTTACAGGATGCAACGTTCTTCAATGCCAAAGCGTTCGCGATCACGGTCGTCGCATGCATCTTTGTCTGGACCGGAGCGATGGCCTACTCGATGATGCGAACGAAGATCCTTTATGTCGAGCCGGGTTCTGGCCCCGGGCAGCCCTACTAGCGCTGCGGATTTGCTGACGATGTCGACCGAAAAACCAGCACCGGGCACCAAACGTCCGGCGGAGGTTCCAGTTTTCTCGGTTCCAGATGCGCGCCTTGAGGTGCGGGTGCCAGGTGCTGCTGCTAAGTTTCGACGCGATGGGGAATAGGGATGCAGCCGACGCAAAGTTGGTAAGTCCGAACGAGACTGCGTGGATGATCACGGGACGGCTTGTTGCCGGGATGATCCTGTATGGCGGACTCGGTTGGTTGCTCAGCCGCTGGCTTGGGCACGAGGCGCTTTTCATCGCGGGTGGCGTTCTGTTCGGTATTGCCGCTAGTTTGTACCTCGTACTCTCTCGCCTCGATCACGAGACGAGCGAGCTACGCAAAAAAGACCAGCACTCGAGCAAGGGACGGTAATGAACAGGACGGAGGTGCAGCGTGGCTAGCGTGGTTGATCTGTCAGCCTCCTGGGCGCCCGGATGTCATCTACAGAGCGGGTGTGGGTTCCCGGCACCAGGGACGGAGATTTTTCAGTTCCCGACCATTGCCGAGTTCACGTTTTTGGGTATTACCTTCGCTATCGACAAACCGGTCATCCTGATCATCATTAGTAGCGTGCTCATCATCCTCTTCTTCACCATCGCCTTTGCTAAACCGCGGATGGTGCCGGGCCGGATCCAGAGTATCGGCGAGGTCTCCTACGTCTTCATCCGTGACCAGATCAGCCGCGAGACGATCGGCAAGGCTGGGGACAAGTACATCGCGTTCCTCTTCTCGCTGTTCTTCTTCGTGTTCCTCGTGAACTTCATGGGGATCGTCCCCGGAGCCCAGTTCACGCCCAATGCACTGTTCGTCTATCCGGTCTCGCTGGCCGTTATGGTCTGGCTGACCTACATGTTCATTGGCCTGAAGAATCAGGGACCGATCAAGTTCTTCACTAACATGATGTTCCCGCCTGGGGTTGCCAAGCCGGTTCTCGTCATCCTGGCTCCGATCGAGGTTATTTCCAACGTCTTCATCCGGCCATTCACCCTGGCCATTCGTCTTATGGCCAATATGTTCGCCGGACACCTGCTGCTTGTGGTATTTGGCGTGGCGGCCCTCTATCTTGCGAGTCCTTCGGTAATCGGGATCCTCGGGTCCGCTGTTTCGGGCGTGATGGTGATCGTCTTCACCGGGTTCGAATTCCTCATCGAAGGCTTGCAGGCATATATCTTCGTGCTACTTACCGCCTCATACATAGCAGGCTCACTAAGTAACGAACACTAAAAACCAACCCGATCCCGCGGATCGTCCACGGGAAACGACAGAGAAGGAAAGCGAAGATGGTCGATCTCATCGCAGAAGTTACAGGAAGTCTCAATGGGCTTGGAGCTATCGGTTACGGTCTCGCGGCGATTGGCCCGGGTATCGGCATCGGCATCATCTTCGGTAACGGAGTCCAAGCCATTGCCCGCCAGCCCGAGGCCTATGGCGTTATTCGCCAGAACATGTTCATCGGATTCGCGCTTGCTGAAGCCCTCGCGCTCCTGGGCTTCGTTGCACCGTTCGTATTCAGTGGGGCAGCCGCCTCATAATTGTTGACCCCATCTTCTTAAACCACCAACCCTTCGAACTCCTGGAGAGGAGGAATCAATGACCAGCCTCATAGCTGCCAAAGGGACCGAGCCGGGTGACACGTTCGACGTTTTTTACTTGCCGCCTGGTGAGTTCATCATTGGCACAGTCGCCTTCTTGATTGTGTTTGGCGTCCTGGGGAAGCTCCTGCTCCCCAAGATCCGAACCGCACTTGCGGAGCGCGAGGAGCTCATTGAAAGCGGGCTACGTGCGGCCGAAGATGCCAAAGAAGAGTCGGCCCGGATGGCCGAGACCAACCAAGACGAACTCGCTCAGGCTCGGGAAGAAGCCGCCACGATCCGGGCAGCTGCCCAGGCCGAGCGCGCGGACATCATCGAGAAGGCACGGTCCGAGGCGGCAACTGCCGCAGCGGCGGTCACCGCATCTGCTCAAGCTCAAAT
>JBLHZE010000025.1:0-13919 GCA_047631015.1 Actinomycetes bacterium | reverse complement strand
CACAGCGATCTCGTGAACCCCGGTCTGGGCCAGTCGGCCCGCGACATCTGCAACCCGCTCAATCGGGACTTCACCCTCGTATGGGCAGCCGAAGGAGGCCGACATAGTGACACTGGTGCGTAGTCCGGCGGCTTTCGCTAGGGGAACGACGGACTCCACCGTCGCGATCGACTCCTCGGTCGTCATTCCCTGGTTCTTCTGCGAGAACGTATCGGTGACCATGACAACGAGATTGATCTCATCGACCTGCGTGTGCTGGGCACGCTCGAACCCGCGAGAATTAAGAATGAGACCAATCCATGCCGCGTTTAGCCGCTCAGGCGAGTCCTTACCTGGCAAGGCGGCGAGTACGGCCTCGGCATCGGCCATCTGCGGTACGCGCTTTGGGTTGACAAAGGATGCGACCTCGATCCGCCGGATACCGGCCTGGACACAGCGATTAATCAGCTCGACCTTCTGCCCCGTGTGGAGCAGGGCGGGATCGTTTTGGAGTCCATCGCGCGGCGAAACCTCCACTATCTCGACGTCGCGATCCTTAGATAGGCCCTCAGAAACGTGATGAGTTGAATCCGTAGCAGAAACCATGGGTCTAGGATCACCTATTGCTCGCGTCTGCGACAACTAAGCCACACCCTGCCGCTGCGACCCGCGCTGAACTGGATTAGAGCTGAGCCACACCCGTGCACCTGGGATCTCGGTCACGCGGATTGGAATAGCCTCAAGGCCATAAGATGACTGATATGGAGTCAGTTGGCGAATTCGTCCAGGAATTAAAACCACGGCTACGTGGGTGGCTTCATTTCGGAACTGCTCCTACCGCCTTTGTGCTGGGGCTGCTGCTCCTCGTCTTTACCCCCACGGTTGATCTTCGGGCTGGTGTCGCGGTGTACGTTGCCAGCGCTGTCCTACTCTTTGGGGTATCAGCGGCATACCACCTCGGCGCTGGCGGCCCTCGGACTAATGCATTCTTGCATCGGCTCGACCATGCCAATATCTATCTCTTCATCGCCGGTAGCTACACACCCTTCGCCGTGGCACTCCCCGAATACGGCACTTTGCTGCTGATTTTGGTGTGGGGTATCGCAATCATCGGGACAACTATTGGCGTCGCATGGTGGAGCGCACCTCGTTGGTTGGTCGTCGGTTCCTACCTCGCGTTGGGGTGGGTGGCTGTGCTGTTCCTGCCGATCCTGTGGCAAGCGTTCGGCGCTGGCGTCGTGATTCTGATCGCCATCGGTGGCGTGCTGTATAGCGTCGGAGCCGTCATCTATGCGCGTAAGAGCCCCGACCCGAGCCCTGACTGGTTCGGGTACCACGAGGTCTTTCACAGCTTCACAATCGCCGCTTTCCTCGTCCAGCTCGTTGCCATCACAACCGTCGTGGTTTAGTCGCTGCCCGGCGGGGATTCGGTCGCTCGCTCCGGTTACTAGCTAGACGACGGTTCCTTTGCCTAGCACGGTGACTCCGCCATCGCTGACGGTGAAGCCGCGGGCGCGATCGGCATCGTGGTCGATACCGATCTCTGTGCCGTCGGAAATCTCGCAGTACTTGTCGATAACGGCGCGGCGGATAGTCGCGCCCTTGCCAATGCGCGTGCCTGGCATGATGACGCCCCCGTCCACCCGAGTGCCATCCCCGATATGCACGTCGTAGCCGAGCACAGAATCGCTGATGTGGGCCCCGGTAATGATCGAACCTGCACAGATCATCGAGTTATCAGCCGTAGCGCCGAGCACGAACTTGGCCGGGGGTAACGGCGGCAAGTGACCCAGAATCGGCCAATAGCGGTTGTAGAGGTTGAACGTTGGATTGACGTTCACCAAGTCCATGTTGGCGTCGTAGTAGGCATCGATAGTTCCCACATCACGCCAGTAGCCAGCATCGCGCTCGGTCGCGCCGGGGACCTTGTTGTCAGCAAAGTCGTAGACGAATGAACGTCCCTGAGCGGTCAGCATAGGGATGATGTTGCCGCCCATATCGTGGGCCGAATCCTCATCTTCGGCATCAGCACGGATCACTTCGAGGAGTGTGTCGGTGCTGAAGACGTAGTTACCCATCGAGACGTATGCCTCGTCCGGGGACCCTGGGATCGCGGGCGGATCGGCAGGCTTCTCCAAGAAGTCCTTAATGCGCTTCCCATCCGCTTCGGTCTCGATGATACCGAAGGCACTGGCCTCCGACCGTGGCACGCGAATTCCGGCAACGGTGACCCCGGCGCCGCTCTCGATGTGCTGCTCGACCATCTGGCGCGGATCCATCCGGTAGATGTTGTCCGCGCCGAATACGCAGACAATGTCGGGCTTCTCGTCGTAGACAAGGTTCAGGCTTTGGAAGATCGCGTCGGCGCTGCCGGTGAACCAGTGCGGGCCCAGTCGTTGCTGGGCGGGAACGGGGGTGACGTAATCCCCCACCATGGCCGACATCCGCCATGTCGTGGTGATGTGGCGGTCGAGCGAGTGCGACTTGTACTGAGTCAGGACACAGATCCGCATATAACCTGCGTTGACCATATTGCTCAGCACAAAGTCGATGAGCCGATACGCGCCACCAAATGGCACGGCAGGCTTCGCTCGATCTGCGGTCAGCGGCATCAGGCGTTTCCCTTCGCCACCAGCCAGGACGATTCCTAATACATGGGGTTCTTTTTGCACAGTCACAACGTAGTCGGATCGATCCGTGTTTGTCGCTTCGTCAGCGTGGGGATTCATCTATCTGGTGGATGGCCATACCTAAAGGATGATGAATTTCTGCATCATGGACCTCGAACGCAATAGCATCTGTCCCGTGAGAGCTGCGATACTAACCAAAGAATGGCCCCCCGAGGTATATGGCGGCGCCGGAGTCCATGTCGAACACCTCGTCCCCCAGCTTCGAAAGTTCATCGAAGCGGACGTCTTCTGTTTCGGCGAACCCAGAACGGATGCCACTGCGTATCCCGTGCCGGCGGAGCTAGCCGAGGCAAACCCTGCCCTGCAGACGCTGGGCGTCGATCTGCAGATGGCCCAAGGAACGGCTGGGGCAGACGTTGCGCATTCCCATACGTGGTACGCGAACATGGGCGGCCAGCTCAGCGCACAGTTACATGGGATCCCGCACGTGATCTCCGCACACTCGCTCGAACCGCGGCGCCCGTGGAAAGAAGAGCAACTCGGTGGCGGCTACCACATCTCGTCGTGGGTTGAAAAGAATGCGTACACGAACGCGAACGCGATCATCGCCGTCAGCAACGGGATGCGCGAGGACGTCATGGACTGCTACCCGATGATTGATCCAGCCAAGATCCACGTGGTCTACAACGGCATCAATACCGAGATCTATCGCAACGAGATGGCAACGGACGCACTCGAACGACAGGGAGTCGATCCTGCCAAACCGTACGTCCTGTTCGTGGGTCGGATCACGCGACAGAAGGGGATCGCACACTTACTGAAGGCCGCAAAGATGTTCGATGAGGACATCCCGCTCGTGCTGTGTGCAGCATCCCCGGATACTCCCGAATTGGGCGCGGAGGTATCAGCTGGAATCGATGAGCTGCAGAAGACGCGCAAGGATGTGCACTGGATCGATGCGCAACTGTCTCGCGATGACGTTGTTCAGTTCCTCTCCCACGCATTGCTCTTCGCTTGCCCCTCGGTCTACGAACCCCTCGGGATCGTCAACCTAGAGGCCATGGGCTGCGAGGCGCCGGTTGTGGCCAGCGCGGTCGGCGGGATTCCAGAGGTGGTCGTCGACGGTGAGACCGGGATTCTGGTTCCTTACGACGAGAAGGAGCCCCGAGCATTCGAAAAGGCATTCGCTGATGCAGTAAACCGAGTTGCTGCCGACAGCACCACAGCAAAGGCGATGGGAATCCGCGGGCGAGCTCGCGCGGTTGAGGCGTTCGGCTGGGAAGCTATCGCCAAACAGACCATCGAGGTATACCGCGCTGCTGGCGCACGTTAGGCCCCTGCGGAGGAAGTTCTCGGCGTACCGAAGGATATTCTGTGCGGAATCGCAGCAACTCTCTCCGGGGATAGCCACGATCTTTTCAGTTCTTTCTTTTGCGAAAATCGACATAGAGAGGGTTAACCGTGCCCCAGTTTGGACCAGTTGAAGTACTTGTTGTCGCCTTCCCTGGAAGCAACTTTTCCGGTGGAATCGCGCCCGCGTTACGGAACGTTGTAGAGAACGGTTCGGTGAACATCGTCGACCTTGCTTTCATGACCAAGGACAATGCCGAAACCGTCACTATAATTGAGCTCGACGAGATAGGTGACGATTCGGTCGTCGCACTCGATGAAGCTCTCGAAGAAGTCTTCGATCTCCTCAACGATGAAGACCTGCTCGCTATCGGCGAAGGGCTACTACCCGGTTCATCTGCGGTAGCGATCGTTATCGAGCACAAGTGGGCCCGCGCACTCGCAGGCGCCGTCGCAGATTCCGATGGTCAAGTCATCCTCAATGAGCGCATCCCGCGCGACGTCGTCCAGGCAGCACTCGACGCCCTGGATTAGGAACGATCGCATAGACTGAAGGTCCGAAATAGCTAACCGATAAGAGGAGACACAGATGAGGCGTCGAGGAGTAGGTCGCGCAGGTCGGCCAGGGCTGGTCGGAACAGTGGCCCGAACAGCGGTGATCGCTGGTACCGCCACCGCGGTGTCGAAAGGCGTCAGCGGCAAGATGAACGCGAAAGAGCAGGCAGCCGCAGATGCGGAAGCCGCTGCACAAGCAGATCCACAACAGGAAACCGCCCAACAGCAACCTGCGACCGACGCTGCCAGCGGATCCGGAGACAGCGTCGACGTTGTTGCGGAACTACAGAAGCTCGCATCGCTCAAAGAGGCCGGGGTCCTCACGGATGACGAGTTCGCGGCTGCCAAAGCAAAGCTGCTCGCCTAGCTCACCTGCTCCTATAGAAGTGGCCGCCTGAGCTTGAGGAACGCTCACGCCCATCTGGCGGAAGCGTCGACCTTGAGCCACGCGACTGCTGAGCCCTTCCGTGGGCTATTTCAGGGCCGCAAGTGGTAGCCCGTACTGCGCGAGCAGAACCATAGCCTTCCCACCGGATATCTCAGGCTGATCGCGCAGGTCGATGTCGCCGTCGTCGGTATCGGCGCGGTGTTGTGTACGTAAATCGACAACCGACATGATCGCGTCATCCTCGGCGAGTAATCGCAGGGCACTGGCCGAAGCGACCACGTATTGCCTGGCGGCGGGCACGCCCCCGCCCCAAGATCGACTAATCCCTTCGATGTTGATCGTCGGCCACAGGACGACCTCACGGCGAGCCTTGTCAACGGCTTGGTTCCACGCGAGAGTCGATGCATTCTGCGCCGTTTGCGCCACCTGTTCTAGCGCGGCAGCATCCGCTTCGGCCAGGCGCTGAGTCTCGTCCTTAACGAGGATCGGCACGCGGGCGTCGGCCTGTTGGAGGGCCGCATCGACCGCCGCACTCACATCCGCTCGAGCCAACGGCTCAATCGTCTCGGCTACCGCAGCCATTCGGTTGCGGTTAAACATCTTTGATAGTCCGCCCTTGCTCGCGAGGAGGACGAGTTGGCTCACTGTTTCCGTGCGCCCCCCTGATCCGTCGGCAGTCTTGCCGTTCACGTCTTCGGCTGCCGCATCTCCACTGGCGTCCGCGACAGCCTTTGGAGCGTCCTGGGGTTCTTGGGTTGAGGAGAGCGTGCGCACCACCTCGGTAACGATCCCTGGTAGCGCGACCTCAAGGGAAGGGGCCAGCTCCCGCTCAATGTCACCGAGAGCCACCGTCACGTCCGACTCCGAGCGCATCACATCAGCTGCGGAGTACGACTGCGCGGCCACGACGAGCGCGGCCACCGCGGAGTTCGCGGATACGACACTCCTGTCGGACGTTGCGACGTTTGCGAGCTCCTCACAAATCTGCTCAACCGCGCCGGCGTCGTCGAAAGTGGCCGCTGTCGTTGATACATATGACGGCGCCTGTCCCACATCCACCGCTACACACCCGAGCCCGACATAGCGACAGATGCGGCCCCGGGAGTCAGGCAGGTCAGCGAGCACACTCGCCGGAGCCGGCATCTTGACGTGCAACCATGCGGAGAGCGCGTCGGCCTGTTCCTCTGGTGAGTTGGATCCAGTCATGACAAGCACAAGATCGCAGCTGCTCGTCCTTCGCGCATCCAGCGCGGCATCGAACTCGGCAAGGCGCGCTGGGTGACCTGCAACAATCGCGGGCCAGACGCGAGGTTTCACCGTCGTCGCACCCGCCCTGATCTCGTCCAACACACGAAGGACGTCTTGCGAGTGATCAGTGTCGGCGATGATCAGAACGGCCGGAAGTTCCGTTGCGCCGTCCGGGCCTGCGACAGAGTCGTTTATCAGCGTAATGAGTCCTTCGAATCCGGCATCGGCGCACCCATCGGGTAACGGAAACGCAGCGACTGGATACCTGTCGGCGAGGAGCTCTCCTACCGAATGGGCAGCATCACCCATGGTCACGATGACAGCGGGTGACAGTTTTGGGGTCACATTTGCTTCTTTGGCCACTGTGGCAGGCTACCTGGCTATTGGATCGGGCACGCTTAACTCGTGCCAAACAACAGCGAGTCATTTGCTCCAGGTCTGCAGGGTGCCGCCAGCGAGACTGCTGAGGGCGCACGAATAGCGGAATCCGGCGGAATGCCGCAAGGTCCGGAGGAGGCGGGTCCCTGGTATGAGTGGGGCCCATACCTGTCTGAACGAGCCTGGGGGACCGTCCGGGAGGACTATTCAGACAATGGCGATGCGTGGACGTTCTTCCCCTATGACCAGAGCACGGCGCGGGCCTACCGGTGGAGTGAAGACGGCCTAGCCGGGATCAGCGATATCTGGCAAGACGTGTGTCTTGACATTGGCTTATGGAACGGTCGCGACTCCCACATTAAGGAACGCCTCTTCGGCCTAACCGGCCATCAGGGAAATCATGGCGAAGACGTCAAGGAGTACTACTGGTACCGCGATGCGACCCCGTCACATTCCTGGCTGCGCTGGCGCTACCACTACCCGCAGGCAGCGTTCCCCTACCAAGACTTGATCGACACCAACGCCAACCGGGATCGTGAGGAACCTGAATACGAGTTGATGGACACCGGCGTCTTCGACGAGAACCGCTACTGGCGCGTAGACGTGGACTACGCCAAGAACAATCCGACCGACATCTTCATCCGGATTAAGGTGACGAATGAGGGCCCAGACGACGACACCATCCACGTCTTCCCACAGCTGTGGTTTCGCGATACGTGGAGTTGGGGGCGCCGCCACCGCCGACCCGAGGTGCGGCACGTCTCCCGCGCGAACGGGTCAGGTTCAATCATTGCCGAACACTGGCGCGCGGGTCTCTATCACCTTGACGCAGCGTCCGGTCCCGACGGCAGCCGCCCAACCGCCCTGTTCTGCGAGAACGAAACCCACAACAGCGCAGTCTTCGGCGACGACGTCGCCAACACGACCCCCTACCCCAAGGACGGCATCAACGACCACATCATCGCCAGTGCCGATACCGTCAACCCAGAGTTGGTCGGCACGAAGTCTGCCTGGTGGTACAAGTTTGAGGTCCCAGCCGGTGAGACTGTGGAACTGAGGTTACGGCTCTGGTCGCCGACCGAGGGCGATCAAGTCGACGTGGACTGGGCAGACCACACCTTCGATTCAGTGATGGCTGACCGGCAGGCGGAGGCCGATGCCTTCTATGCGGCACTCGATCCGGGCGACCGTACAGACGCTGAACTAGCGGTCATGCGCCAAGCCTTCGCCGGCATGATCTGGACGAAGCAGTTCTATCGCTACGAAACGAAGCTCTGGCTCGATGGTGATCCGCTGGAACCGCCTCCGCCGCCGGGCCACTCCCAAATCCGCAACCAGAGCTGGCGGCACTTCGATGCCTACGACATATTGAGTATGCCCGATAAATGGGAGTACCCGTGGTTCGCGGCGTGGGACTCCGCCTTTCACGCTGTCGTCTTCGCCCACATCGACCCTGAGTTCGCGAAGTACCAACTGAACGTCTTTCTACGCGAATGGTACATGCATCCCAACGGCGCGATCCCGGCCTACGAGTGGTCTTTCGATGATCGCAATCCACCGGTCCATGCCTGGGCTGCGCTACGGGTCTACGAGATCGACGGATCGCGAGACCATGAGTTCCTCTCTGGTGTCTTCCACAAACTCTTGATCAACTTCACCTGGTGGGTGAACCGCGTCGATGCGCAGGGAAACAACGTCTTCGAGGGTGGCTTCCTGGGCCTGGACAACATCGGCCCGATCGACCGAACGCACGTTCCAGCCGGGTGCCGGATCGAGCAGGCGGACGGGACCGCGTGGATGGCCTTCTACTGCCTCGCAATGTTGCGGATCGCAATGCGATTAGCCGCCCATGACAATTCCTACCGCCCGATGATGTTGAAGTTCCTTGAGCACTTCGCCGCGATCACTGACGGGATATCGGACTCCGGGATGTGGGATCCAGCTGATGGCTTCTTCTACGATCAGCTAGTCAAACCCGATGGTGAGCGGATTCCGTTGCGCGTCAAGAGCCTCGTCGGAATAATCCCGGTATTGGCTGCCGCATTCGTTGAATCGAACTCCGTCACCTACATCCACAATGCAGACCGAATTGAACGGCGCTTCAGCCAGTTCCTACGCCGACGCGGGCTGGACACCACCGAACTGGATCGCGCAGGCTTTGTCTATCGCTCCGACACCGAAGCTGGCTCAAAGCTCCTCCTCTCGGTCGTCGACCCCGAACGCCTGCGACGAGTTCTGATCGAGGTGCTCAGTGAGGACTCGCTGCTGTCACCGTTTGGCATCCGGTCACTGTCCCGACGGCATCTCGACGACCCGTTCGTTGTTGAGCTAGACGGTCAGGAATTCCGAATCGACTACGAACCGGCGGAGTCCAGGACCCCGATGTACGGCGGCAACTCCAACTGGCGTGGTCCCGTGTGGTTCCCGATCAACCACCTCGTCGTGGAAGCCCTCGAGCGCTACTACATGTACCTCGGCGACGACTTCCAGGTTGAGTGCCCAACCGGGTCAGGAATCATGATGAACCTGCAGGAGGTGGCAGATGATCTGCGCACCCGACTCACCCAGCCATTCCTGCCGGACAAAACGGGGCGTCGCCCAGTGTTCGGTGACACTCCGAAGTTCATCGATGATCCACGCTGGAATGACCTTGCGATGTTCTACGAATACTTCAACGGTGATACCGGCACGGGAATCGGAGCGAGTCACCAAACGGGTTGGACTGGGCTCATCGCGGATCTCATCCTTGGGCGCAAGGGCTAGGCATATTGGCCGAGGGTGCCGCCCCGTCCCCGGCAGAAATTGAGTAAGAAGATGAATTGTTTACTCCTTCTTATACGACCATTCAAGGGGTAGAGGCCATCAGGTGTGGACGTAGCGGACATGACGGCTTACCGTGGGACACCGAGACGTTCAGCCGTCGTCTGGGATTTAGTTCCATAGCAATGCAGCTTTGGGTAACGAGAACGCTAGGTAATCGAGGGAAGAGGCCTCCACATGGCACAGCACAAGACCGTCGGCTTCGTCGGCGGCTCCCTCATCCTCGGTGCGCTGACATTCGTTTCTGCGGTACCTGCGCAAGCCGTCGATGCCGAGCCCAGTCCGGCCGCGGAACAGACAGCAGCTACGAGCTCGGCATCCGCGCAGGCCGTCGATTCGGAATCCAGCCCGGCCGCGGCACAGACAGCAGCTGCGAGCTCGGCATCCGCGCAGGCCAAAGCGAAACCTGCCAAACCCACGAAGCGTTCGACGCCAAAGAAGGGTTCGGATATAGACATCACTATCGGAATGGTGAAATCGGGTAAAGCGGAGCTTCAGCGTGGAGATAGCGGTAAGGCAGTCAGCAAGGTCCAGCAAAAGCTCACCGAAGTCGGAATCATCACCCCTGTCACCGGTGACTTCGACAAAGCAACCGCACTCAATGTTGCCCGCTTCAACGAGAAGTTCCGCAACTACGCATACAAAGAATACCGAGTCGTCACGAAGAAAACATGGCTGAAATTGCACAAAGAAAGCAAGACTAAGATTCCAAAAAGCTGTCGGACGAAGCCCGCAGCACTGTGCGCCAGCAAGCGGCAGAAAATTGTGCGCTACTACAAAAAAGGCAAACTCATTACCGCTCTCGATGCCCGCTTCGGCGCCCCAGGCTTCCGCACGCGGGAGGGCAACTTCAAGATCTTCAACAAGATTAAGAACGACTTCTCCACCCTCTACAACACACCGATGCCGTGGTCGATGTACTTCAGCGGCGGAATGGCCTTTCACCACTCGGTCTACTTCCCCAAAGATGGCTACGAGGGGGGATCTCACGGGTGCGTGAATTTCCGCGATAAGAAGGAGATCATTAAACTCTGGAAGAAGGTCAAGATTGGCACCTTCACCAAAGTCTACTAGGCCCACGCGGCTCATACGCCCGACAAGCGCTGTACCGCCTCAACTACCGGGCAGCGAAACTCCTGGCCCGCTAGAAGCTGCGGTTGCCCTAGCTGGTGCTCGCCTCGTTGTATTGCCCACTGAAACCGTCTACGGACTCGGTGGGCTTGCTAATTCACCAACCGCTGTGGCTGATATCTTCCGGGTCAAGGGTCGCCCGAGTCGCCACCCGGTAATTGTGCACGTTAGTGGTCGCGAGCAGATTGCCTACTGGTCACGAACGCCACCGGCAACGGCTCTAGCTGTCGCCGAAGCATTCTGGCCCGGTCCAATCACCGTGGTCGTGCCAAAAGCCGACACGGTGCTGGCAGCCGTCACGGGCGGCCAAGACACAGTCGCACTGCGCGCCCCTGCTCACCCACTTTTTATCGACGTACTCGCACAACTCGAGGAACTCGGGATTGACCATCCTGGGATTGCCGCTCCGAGCGCGAATCGATTCGGGCAGGTCAGCCCCACAACTGCAGAGCACGTGCGTACCGCGCTCGGAGAGTACTTGGGTCCGCAGGATCTCATCCTCGACGGCGGTACGAGCAGCGTCGGCATCGAATCGACGATCGTCCTGTGTGGTTCTGACGGGGTCTCTATTGCTCGCCACGGCGGGATCAGCGCCACACAGCTCGAACACGTTGTGCCGGTTATCTCTGGCGGTGACCCATCTTCAGGGCAAAACGGCACCCCGAGAGTTCCTGGTTCGCTGGCGTCGCACTATGCACCGAAGGCTCGCGTGTATATCGCTGACTTCGGGATTGACGGGGAATGCGAAATAGTGACCGAGAAGGTCGAAAACAATAAGTCGGTCGGAGTTATTGGACTGTCGCAGGACGTCGCCCAAACCCCGAGTGAATGGCACCGGCTTTCCGTAGACGGACCCATCGAGGATCTTGATTGCTACGCCCGTCAGCTATATGCCGCTCTTCGACGTGCCGATGACCTGGGTCTGCGCACGGTGGTCGCGCTGCTGCCCCCAGCTGACGCGACGGGGCTGGGACCCGCGATTAGAGACCGGTTGCAACGCGCAGCCGACTAAAATACGCCACTAGACCCGAGCCGCCTCGGGATGAAATCCGCGGTGGGATTGACGTCAGCAGTGATCGGCGCCACCGCTGCGGTGCGGTCATGGGTGGAGACGCCCCACGACTTCAGCGTTCGGGACACGGATTCACGCGCAGAGGCGAACTTGCGGGCAACGAGACGACGGGCAGCCCACTCCTGCTCCCGACGCTTCAAAGCGTCGTCGATCGCAGCCGCTTGCACTGGTGTGCACGGCAGCCCGAATGCAGCAGAGACCGCCAACTGGGAGTCGATCCGGTAGTCGTGGCCTTTCCGAGCGAACTCTCCGGGTTTGAAGTCCATCCCGTTCAGGAGATCGACCAAAGTCAGGATAAAAGTGGTGATTGGGCGCCACACCGTTTCACGAGGCACTTTGGGCGGTCGAGTCGTAGGCGGTCCCATCCACCATGGGGGTGCGATAACGAGTCGGTAGGAGAACTTGTTCACCGGATCATCATCGTGAACGATCATGATGTGGCTTGGCGGACGGGTGTGACCGTCGGAGTCACTAGGTAACTCAGCGGGCTGGTCTGCCAGTGCCATCACGCGGTTGGGATCAAACGTCTGTGTGGCGGCCCGCCAGGAATTCCAGGCTGCTGACCGGAACGGGACCCCGAGATAGAGCCCCGCATCTAGGCCATACCTGCCGAACACGTCCGCGCCATCTGGGTAAGCAATATCGAGAGCAACTTGGGCACCGAGGCTCTCGCCGAACTGCACCAGGCGGGGGCGAGATACGTGTGGCCTCGCGGCAATATAGTCACGACTCAGCTCCAGCACACGCCGCTGCAGGGCAACACCATCGCGAGTGTTGAACAGCGCCATGGCAGACGGGACCAGCGCATACTGGGGGACCGCAATCGCGCAGTCGCCCAGCGTTAGATACTCCAGCGACTCAGCAAATGTGTAGCTGACATAGCCGACGCCGGTGGGTGCCGCGATACAAACAATCGATCGGTCAAATGCCCCCAGCGCCACCATCTCGTCGAAGCACAACTGAGCACGTTCTTTGGTGCCAAGCGGGGGGCCAAACCCGGACACTATCCGGACGGGATCCTGGGCAGGTTCGCCCATCACGGTGGAGATCTCTTCAGCCGTCAGCGCCATGAGCACAAATCGGCGTCCCTCTTTGCCGATAGCATCAAATGGAACCAGCGACTTTGGGCCGGCCGTAACGCGATCATTTTCCGGCGGCTGCGGATAAGCGGGTTCGACGACTGACGCACCTTCCTCGATCCTGCGCTTGACAACAACAAAGGTAGTACCCGCAGCCACACCCAGCATTCCCAGTGCAACGGTATGCCCGACCATCGGACTTCCGATATCGAAGCGGCTCACCTTACGATCGAGGAAGTTCTTGATCGAATGTGCAACGAACTGCTCGGTGACAGCCAGCGTCAACATGGCACCAGCGGCGGCAACTCCGGTTCCAGTGGCCTTAAGGGTCGCCATCAGCCCGGCCCGCTTAATAGCGCGCCGATCCGGATCAACGAGGCCGAACTCTCGCGCGTGCTGATGACGCAGGTACACGTTGAGGCCAGCAACCATCCCGCCGAGTGCCACATCGACGATGATAGGACGCCGCGTCAATGCCTCACCAGGGAAGATCTGCGCGAGTCCCTGATCGACGACAGCGACAATGGCGCCTGCCGCACCACCAAGCATGAGCGATTCGGCACCGAACCGAACAATTGACACTGCCAGCAACTCACCTGAGCGTGGTGGTAGCACTTGTTCGATAACCGCCCCAATCGCAACGAATGAGAGGTCGGCAACCATCGTCCTGGTCGGATCTGGCTCGCGGCCACGCATGCCATGGGTTCCGGTGGTCAGCAGCGAGATCGTCTCGGCCGCAGCATGTGCGGTCGTCGCTGCTTGAAACATCACGGCCGTCGAGACTCCCGTCGCGACCGCTTGATCGCCAACCGTTCTCGGTAGCAGGCCCCGACCAAAAGTCGCCGCGAAATTGGCAGACGCAGCAAGAATCCCCGCCCGTGCGGCATGCGAGGCTACGTAGTTGCTGCCGGGCAGTTTGAACGAAATTCGCACCACGGACTGAAACTACCGCTACTGGCCAGTTGGATGCTCTTTGCATAGATCCCGGCTGATCCTGCAAACGATGGACCCAGAGCGTTAGCGTTCGCGGGTGAGCACAGACACCGCGAGAGAAAACAACGGCCCGAATCCTGACACGTCCATCCCGAGTCCTGCCCATCCATGGCTAGCGTTGGCAGCTCTGCTGATTGGTCTGTCGATGATCGTCATCGATGGCAGTCTCGTCAACGTCCTCCTACCGACGATGGTTGAGGACATCGGACTGACGCAGACCGGCGCGCAATGGGTGAACTCGATCTACTCGTTGGTCTTCGCATCGCTGCTCATCACCGTTGGATTACTGAGCGACA
>JBLHZE010000024.1:0-14108 GCA_047631015.1 Actinomycetes bacterium | reverse complement strand
GCACGCACTGGCGGATCAGGTTGTCCGGCCGGTGGTCTTCGCGGCATACACCGGCCAAGCCCGATGGATCAACAATGCCGGTGAGGTCATTTCGGCCAGCCTCAGCGGCGAAGACGGGACTGGTAAGAACCCGCGATCAAAAGAACTCCTTGCCTGGCGAACAGCACTTAACCCCAAGGGTGAATGGGTCCCACACGTCATCGCCGCGATGGACGAACGTGTCAACTACCAACGGTCCCACGGCGTACCTGATGCCGCCGGCCTTGTCTTGGCTAGCGACCGAGCGAGCGCCCGCGCATATGCAGAAATCGTCAAATCTGTGACTGGCGACGAACCAGTAGTCGTCTTATCTGATGACCCAGAAGCCTCAGCGAAAATCACCCGGTTTCGCAATTCCCGCGAGAAGTACGCCGTCTGCGTTCGGATGATCTCCGAGGGGTGCGATATCCCTCGCGCAACAACCATTGCCTACATGACGAGCTACCGGACGCCCTTATTCTTCGCCCAAGCCGTGGGCCGAGTCGTGCGGGCTAGAAACCCCCGCGAGACTGCGACGGTATTTTTGCCAGCAGTGCGTCCGCTCTTGGAACTTGCGGCCGCGATCGAGGCTGAACGTAACCATGTCGTCGTGATCCCGGCTGATGCGGCAGACGATGAGCTTGATGAGCTCACGCTAGTTGAGCGGGATGAGAAGCTGTCGAATGATTGGCAGCCGCTAGATGCCCGAGCTGAATTTGCACACGTCTTGCACTCGGGGCATGCCGTGACCGCTGCCCCCGTGCAAGAAAGTGCCGATGATGAGGACGATGACTACCTCGGACTGCCCGGTTTGTTAACCCCCCAGCAGACTGCAACAGTACTGGCCAAGCGTGATGATGAGATTCGGCGCAAGACAGCCTCGTCTCGGTCCACTGGCCGACGCGCAGGAAGCGACGAAGACCGCAAACGCGAAGCGAGCGACACAGCACCTTGGGAAGAACTCGTGCAGTTGCGACGCGATGTCAACGCCGCCGTTGCCGCCGTTGCATCCGCCACAGGGGAACCTCACGCAAGCGTTCATATCTGGGCACGCAGTAAGGTCAGTGGCCCGGTATCCAGCGGCGCTGATGCCGACGTCCTACGAAAGCGCCTCAGTGCACTACGCGGCCGACTAGTAAAGCGCCACCCCCGACTATCGGGTTAGCTACTAACTCGAATACGAAACTGGATCTTGAAGATGGCGAATGCAGAGGATCATGGTGAGGTTGCGGCGCGCCAGATTGCTCTCGAGCAAGAACACATCGACGTGCTCTATCGACGACTCGACGAGGTCCGTGATCACGTCGCTTATCGACTACAGCGCGCGATTGGTGATCCGATCGCGGGCACTCCCGGCAGTCTGACTGAACGCGACGCGATGGTCGCTGCGCAAATGAATCGCCTGACTGAACTCAATGGTGTGGATGAACGGCTGTGTTTCGGCCGACTCGACCTCCTCGACGGCGACACCGCATATGTGGGCCGGATCGGCCTGTTCGATGAATTCCAGAACTCGCTGATGATGGATTGGCGGGCAGATGCATCTGCTCCGTTTTACCAGGCGACGGCGGCAGCTCCGAAAGATGTGGTTCGCCGCCGGAATGTCGCCACATCCGCGCGAACAGTCACAGCTATCGACGACGATGTGCTCATCCTGGATGCGCTATCTGATGAGACTCGCGAATCTGTCACGGGGAACGATTCGCTTATCACGGCACTTGATTCGGCACGTACTGGCCATATGCGCGACATCGTGTCCACGATTCAGGCGGAACAAGACATCATTATCCGCTCGGATGCCAAGGGTGTCCTTGTCGTTGAGGGCGGACCGGGAACCGGCAAGACCGTGGTGGCTCTGCACCGCGTCGCCTACTTGCTTTACGCACACCGTGACCGAATTTCTCGCAGTGGAGCTTTAATCATCGGCCCGAATCCCGCATTTCTGCACTACATCGATCAAGTGCTCCCCGCACTCGGCGAAACAGGGGTTGTCCTTGTCACGCTGGGTGATCTCTACCCGGGTGTTTGCGCGACGGCCCTTGAGGCGCCGGCGGCCGCAGAGCTGAAAGGCAATATCCAGTTCGCCGAGATCATTCGTCGGGCAGTACGAAATCGGTCACGGGTACCCGATGCCGATCTCGTTCTGAAGGTTGATGGCAATAACATCACGCTCTCCGTCAACGAAGTGCGCGCAGCAATCAAACGTGCACAAGATAGCCACCGGCCGTACAACAAAGCTAGAGCTATCTTCACAAAAGACCTCCTTGCTCGTCTTGCCGCCAAACTTGCCGAATCCTTGAGTCTCAATATCGATCAAGAAACCCAGGCCGGTCTGATCGACGATCTACGGCACTCTCCTGACGTACGCCGGGAAATCAATCTCTGTTGGATGCCCCAGAGTCCCGAGCAGCTGCTGGCAGATCTCTTCGCCAGCCCAGACCGACTTCTCGCCGCGGCTCCAGCGCTGAGTCCTCGTGATCGCGAACTTCTGATAAGAGATCGATCCAGCGAGTGGACTATTAGTGATGTTCCGCTACTTGATGAGGCGGCTGACCTCCTTGGTGACCCTGAGATCAGTCGTGTGTCGACAAGTGCCGACGACCAGGCGCAGCGGGAACGTGAAGTGGCCTACGCACGCGACGCGCTGAGCTCGAGCGGTATGGCCGCAGCGATGATCACCGCCGAGCAGTACGTCGACCGGTTTGCAACCGCGGATGCATTGAGCCCACTCGCCGACCGAGCAGTGGCGGATCGAACGTGGGCATATGGCCATGTGGTGGTCGATGAAGCTCAAGAACTGACGGCGATGCAGTGGCGGATGGTGATGCGGCGCAGCCCATCAAAATCTATGACAATAGTCGGGGACCCAGCACAAGCATCCGCACCTGGAGCCATCGCCGACTGGTCTGCAGCTCTCGAACCTTCAGTACAAGATCGTTGGCGAAAAACAGTGCTGTCTATCAACTACCGGACACCACAAGCGATCATGAATGTAGCGGCCGAACTGCTGCGGGTGGCAGACATAGCCGCCCAGGCTCCACGCTCAGTTCGGGAGGGAAAATGGCCGGTGCAGCTGCGCCTGGGAGCTGCTCCAGGTGAATTGGCAGCCGTCATTAGCGAGGAAGCGGCCGTCATCGGGTACGGCACGATCGGCGTGGTTGTCGGGCGGTCACGACTAGTAGAGACGGCAGCTCTCGTGGATGAGCTTTCGGGCGGTGATCCCCGATTTGGCGAGGGACGCGTGACGGTGGAGACCTTCACCATAGGAAGCGTGAAGGGCTTGGAATTCGACACGGTTATCCTGGTCGATCCCCAGGAATTGATTAGTGAGTCCGTCAATCCAGCACACGACCTGTACGTGGGTTTGACTCGTCCCACCCAGCGCCTCGTAATCGTGTCAGGAACTGCATTGCCACCGTTATTGGCCGAAGCGCTTGCAGCGGCAGAACTCCAAAACGTGGCTATAGATACGTAGCGGCCTGGATTGTCTGAGCTCGAGGGTAGCTTGGCGATGTGCCCATCAAACTAAACGATCTCGATATTCAACAACATCGCGCCGTCGTCTCAGAAGCCCGCTTTCTGCGAATCTTGGCCGGGGCCGGAACAGGTAAGACGACCACCCTCACCCGCAGAGTTGCCCAGCAAATTGCGTCCAGTGAGCTTACTGCCAATCGGGCGCTGCTCCTCACATTCACACGACGGGCCGCACGCCAGATGGTCCATCGTGTCGGGACGCTTCTGCAGACCGGTGAAAGCGAAAATTCCGTAGATTCTGGACCTGATCAGCGTCGATACGCGCGTAGCGCCAACGACCGAATTGCCGGTGGCACCTTCCACTCGATCGCTCATCGCATTCTGCGACAGCATGCTGATGCGGTGGGGCTACCCGATGGTTTCGGAATCTTGGATCCTTCCGATGCCGCGGACCTTTTCGATCTATTGCGAGATGACCACGCGTCGACCGCAACCCTGCGTCGGCGAATCCCCCGTAAGTCCACGCTCCTAGATATCTACAGCAGAGCCGTCAACACGTCGGAGAATGTCAGCGAGGTTCTGACATCGATTGCCCCATGGGCGCGAGACGATGTCGATCTCATTGCCGATATGTGCCGAGATTACGTGGTTCGTAAACGCAATTTGGGGGTCCTAGACTTTGACGATCTCTTGCTCTACTGGCTGGAACTCCTGCGTAATGACCAGATCCGCCCGCACATCGCAGGACGATTTGACCACGTGTTCGTTGACGAGTACCAGGATGTCAACCGATTACAAGTCCAGCTATTGAAGGCGATGACCGCTGATGGTCAGAAACTGACGGTCGTCGGGGATGACGCACAAGCTATATATTCCTTTCGTGGAGCCAGCCCCACCCATATTCTTGATTTTGAGGAAGATTTCCCCCTAGTGCAGACCGTCGTTCTGAAGCGCAACTATCGATCGAGTCAACAGATACTTGATGTCGCAAACGCCATTGGCGATTCCGCCGCTCGGGGTTTTAGCGCCAAGTTGACAGCACATACCCTCCATTCAGAATCGGTCGTCATGCCGACGCTGGTGCGCTGTGCAGACGAGGATGGCCAGTCCGACGCCGTGTGCGAGAAAATTCTCGACCTGCGCGAACACGGCGTTGCACTCAAGGAACAAGTCGTGCTGGTGCGTGCAGCCCACCACAGCGATCGCCTGGAGGTTGAGCTCACTGCCAGGGGTATCCCTTTCGTAAAATACGGCGGCCTGAAGTACTTGGACGCGGCTCACGTTAAGGACCTATTGGCGACATTTCGCCTCGCGGACAATGCCCATGACGAGTTGTCCTGGTTCCGGATTCTTCAGCTTCTGCCCGGTGTCGGTCCGGCGACCGCGCGACGAACCACACGTGCTCTGGGTGTGCGCGATCACGGAACCGATCACACTCAACAATCGCAGGAAGAGATTATTAAGCGCTGGCCTACTGCCCGTAAGCAACTCCCAAACGGTGTCCGAATATCAGCAGATGCAGTTGTGGCGAGTCTGGTTCGAGAACCCGGCGAGACCCTAAGCGCGCACGGAGATCGAATCCGACGCGCTGTTGTCCCCCTCGTCGAGGAAAAGTACGACGATGGGCCTGCTCGAATTAACGATCTAGGAGCACTCGTCGACGCCACCGCCTCAACCGCACGACTCTCCGAGGTAGCCGGGGACTACGCACTAGAACCCCCGAGCTCAACCGGCGACCTGGCCGGCCCTCCTGTCATTGACGAGGATTGGCTCGTCATCTCAACGATCCATAGCGCGAAGGGGCTCGAATTCGATGCCACCCATGTGATCCATGCTGCCGATGGCAACATCCCACTTGATATGTCGCTTAAAGACGCTGATGGCCTCGAGGAAGAGCGCAGGCTCTTCTACGTAGCAACAACTCGTGCGAGGAAGTACCTGGGCGTCTACGTTCCGCTGAGGTTTCACGTCAATCGCCATTCACGCGATGATCGGCATATCTGGGCGCAACCCTCCCGTTTCCTGGCAGGCACGGTCGGCGCACATTTTGACGACATCACACACCTACGACCTCAGGATCTTGGCGTTATCGATCTGCCTACTGTCGATGTTGGCCGTGCCGTCGGTGCCGGACTTAATGACCTATGGCACTGATTTTAGGCCGGCCTAGACCCTGCGGCCGCTGAGACTTCCGGTCACGACCGGGCGAATCTCTAGTGATCGCCGAGCAATCTGCCCCCTAGACAGGGGAAGATAGCTTCACAGGTTTGTTTTCTTAGTGAATCAAGGCGGGATATATGAGTACTGACGAGTCAGATAGCAATGACGGTACCAAGATCAACATCGAGGAAGTGATGGACCTTTCAGACATTATCGCAAGTTTGCAGGACCTCTCCGACGATGAGCTCAAGCTCAAAGGAATGACAGTCGAGGGCACACTCGACGAGATGGATGATCCGGTTCTGCTGGGCCCCGATGGCACGCCTGTCGATACCTGGAAAGAGGGCTATCCCTACCAGGAGCGGATGGGGCGTCACGAATACGAGGTAACGAAGCGTCTACTCCAGATTGAACTACTGAAAGTCCAAAGTTGGGTGAATGAGACCGGCAAGCGCATCGTCATGGTGTTCGAGGGCCGGGACGCCGCTGGTAAAGGAGGGACGATTAAACGGTTCATGGAGCATCTGAACCCACGCGGTGCACGCGTCGTTGCCCTGAATAAACCCACCAAAGAGGAACGTACCCAGTGGTACTTCCAGCGCTACATCAAACATCTCCCGAGTGCCAGCGAGATCGTCCTATTCGACCGTTCCTGGTACAACCGGGCCGGGGTTGAGCGAGTGATGGGCTTCTGCTCGGACAAGGATTACGAGGACTTCATGCGGCAAGCACCACAATTCGAGAAGATGCTCACGTCAAGTGACATCATTCTCTTCAAGTTCTGGTTCTCGGTAGGGCGCAAAGAGCAACTAGCTCGCTTCACGATTCGTCGAATCGATCCCGTGCGGCAATGGAAACTGAGCACGATGGACCTGGAATCACTGGATCTGTGGGACGAATATTCCCAGGCGAAGTCCGCGATGATCTCCCACACCGATACTGATTACGCACCCTGGACCGTCGTGCGTAGTAACGACAAGAAGCGGGGTCGGATTGAAGCGATGCGCTGGGTCCTCTACAACTTGGACTACCCCGGTAAAGACGAGCGCGTCATTGGAACACCTGATCCCTACATCGTTGGGCCACCGGAAGTCGTCTATGAACACGAAGAATCCCCCGAGCCACCAGTTGCCACCACCATGGACGAAAATTAGGTGCTCGGGTGAGCTAATCAGCTATATACCCTCAACACTGGCTAGGGTTGCGCCGGTATCGACCACTGACTGGAGGACTCACCGTGCCCACCCACGTTGATCGGCGCGGTATTCACCACACCGATTTCTCGGACGAGATTAGGAATTCGGCTAAGTTTCAGCGCACGATGGCTCAGCTTGCATCCGCCACAGATCGCCCTCTGAGTGATATCGAGCGAGAGTGCAAGAACGATTTCGACGAGATTGCATCCACCCAACGGGACTGGGCTGTGAGCGCCTGGGGACGACTCTCCCGCTGGTTCGGTCGCGCGTACAAGCTAGATGTTGACGATGCGCAGATCGAGAAAATTGCCGAACTAAATAAAAACTCGACTCTGGTTTTCCTACCCAATCACCGCTCGTATCTCGACCCACTTATCCTGCGCTCGGCCCTGGAAAAACACAATTTCCCACCGAACCATGTGCTGGGGGGAGTAAATCTATCGTTCTTCCCGATGGGATCTATTGCCCGGCGCAACGGCACTGTATTCATCCGGCGCGAGTTCAAAAACGACGAGGTCTATAAGGCTTGCCTGAAGGCATATATGGGCTACCTCGTCGCCGAAGAGCAGAATATGGAGTGGTACATCGAGGGCGGCCGAACACGGACTGGCAAGCTTCGTCCTCCTCGGATGGGGATTTTGAGCTACCTCGTGGACGCCTTCGACTTAGAAGAGGGGAAAAACGTTCTTATCGTTCCCGTGTTCATCGGCTACGACCAGCAATATGAGGTCGGCGCGATCTCGGCCGAGGAACAAGGGGCAAAGAAGTCCCCAGAAAGCATCAGCTGGATGATCAAGTTTGCTCGCGCGCAGACGGCACGCCGCGGACGTGCCCACCTTCGATTCGGTGAACCGCTCTCGATTGGGGAAGCGCTAGCGGATACGAGGGAATCAACAGATTCCGACAATGCTCGCCTGGCCGTTCCGAAAATCGCTTTCGAGGTGATGCACCGGATTAATCAAGTGACGCCGATCATGCCGTCCGCGCTGGTGACGTTCGGTCTCCTCGACAATGAAGATCGGGCAATGACGATCGAAGAAGGGCGTCGGGTTATCGAGCCACTCTTGCGATACATCAAGATTCGCGGTTTAGATCTGAGTGAAAAGATGGACCTCGCGGACTCCGGCGGCCTGTATGACGCTGCCCAAACCCTTGAACGTGAAGGCGTTATTCGTCGATATACCGGTGGCACCGAGGATGTTTATTGGATAGCGGAGAACCGTGCACACGAGGCCGGCTTCTACCGCAATACGCTGATCCACCACCTGATCAACCGGGCAATCGTAGAGGTCGCCCTCATCCGCGTTGCGGAAGAGCAACCATCCGACGTCGTGGAGGCGGCATGGGAAGAGGCGGTGCGCCTGCGCGATGTCCTCAAATATGAGTTCTTCTTCCCACGCACGCGGGAATACGCGGTGCAAATCGCGGCAGAGGTCAAGATTGAACTTCCCGGCTGGGCAGATGAGACCTTCAATGCCGAGGACATCATCCCCGCTCTGGAACAAAGTCGCCTCTACGTCGCACATCGGGCTATGGGTCCGTTCCTGGAGGCCTACGGAGTACTCGCTGACCGACTGGCCCTGCGAGCAGGATCTGAAGATATCGACCGTGACCAAATGATTCTGGAGTGCATCGGCATCGCTCAGGCTCGCTGGTATCAGAAGGATCTCCATAGTCCCGAGTCAATCTCGCGCGATCTCTTTAGCGGTGCCCTGCAGTTGGCAGACAACCGCGGATTACTTGCCCCTGGGACTCCCAACCTCAGAGATCGAAGACGAGCCTTCGCTCAGGAATTCCGCGACACGATCGCCCGAGTCGATGTCATACGAGAACTCGCACGCAAAGGAGAAAGTGAGACCTGATGGCCGATATCAACTGGATGATTGACGAGGTCGAACGCGGACCACAGGGCGCCCAGGTGGCGGCCTTCTTCGACTTTGACGGAACCCTCATCAACGGCTTCTCTGCGGCCCCCTACTTCCGTGCGCGAATAAAAGCTCACGAGATCGACACAAAAGAGATTCTGCAAACCCTGATTGAGTCGGTAAACATCGAGCGACGCGGCCACGACATCTCGCAACTCATGGAAATTGTCGCCAATGCGCAGGTGGGCAAGAGTGCCGACGATTTGCAGGACTTCGGCCGACGCCTGTTCACAACCAAGATTGCGGATATGGTCTACCCCGACTCACGTCTCCTCGTTGAGGCACACAAACAGGCGGGACACACCGTCGTGATCGCCTCGTCGGCGACACTGCCACAGGTCGAGGCTGCAGCGGATGATCTGGGTGTCGATGACATTTTGTGTACCGACCTAGAAGTTGACAATCACAATCGTTACACCGGCAATATCGTTGGCTCTATTCGATGGGGGGACGGTAAAGCTCAGGCAGTTATTGACTTCGCCAGCGAACATGGCATCGACCTAGACCAGAGCTACTGCTATAGCGATGGTGCTGAGGACGTGCCGTTCCTGGACCTCGCCGCCTTCCCGCGGCCGCTAAATCCTGACGATGATTTGGTCAAGATCGCCAAGAAGCGGGGGTGGCCTACCGCCCGCTTCCGGATGCCGCATCGACACAATCCCGTCACGCTTGCCCGAAGTGCTGCCGCCGTTGGATCGCTAGGATTAGGGGTTGTTGCTGGCGCGACCACAGCACTGCTGAATAACGATCGCCGCGTGGGGATGGGAGTGGCCGCGTCTGTGGGATCGGACCTCGCCTTAGCGGTGGCTGGGGTGAAGCTCAACGTGGTTGGAGAAGTACATGTGTGGTCGAACCGACCATGTGTGTTCACGTTCAATCATCAAAGCCAACTCGACATGCTCCTGCTCGGAGCGATCCTACGTCGCGATTTCACTGGGGTAGCTAAGAAACAACTTGAACATGATCCACTCTTTGCCCCCATCGGCTACCTCGGAAATGTTGCCTACGTTGACCGTGCTAATTCCACCGCTGCGCGCGAAGCTTTGGTGCCCGTTGTTGAGGCCCTGAAAGAAGGTCGGTCAATAGCCATCGCACCCGAAGGTACGCGCTCGCCGACGCCGAGGCTTCTCCCCTTCAAGAAGGGCGCGTTCCATATGGCAATGCAGGCGGGTGTGCCAATCGTTCCAATCGTGATACGCAACGCCGGTGATCTAATGCGGCCCCATTCCCTCGTGATCTCTAATGGGGTCGTGGACGTTGCGGTACTCAAGCCAATTAGTTCCAAGTCATGGACGCCCAAGAGTATTGGTCGGCAGGCCGAGAAGGTTCGTGACCTTTATCTACACACCATGACGCACTGGCCTACGAGCTAGTCGTCTCGGTGGCACTGCTACGCAATGATCACTCACGTAGAGCGATGACATGGGAGCGCGGGGCCCCGACGCGCGAACTAGTCCTGATCAGCCTGCTCTTGTCGCTTCTTTTCTAACCGCCGTGCTCGGCGCTCTCGATCGGCAGCATCATCTTCCTTCTTCGCCTCCGCCAGAGTCGGAGCCGTTCCACCGTACGTGGCGGGCATCCACCAGCGGTCACCTTCGTTGTCTGGCTCGTCGGGATAGCGGGAGATTGTATCGGCCAGCAGCACTTCAAGCTTTTCGCGGAGTGCGGCCGTCACCTGAGTCGGGTCGTCCGTTGACGAGGGGTGCATCGGTTCACCGATTGTGATCGCTATTCGTGTGCCGCGCCGCATCTGTCGAGGGGTTCCTTTACTCATCATCTTCTGCCCACCCCACACCACCATCGGAATAAGCGGCACGTCGGAATCTTGCGCTAGCCGAGCTGCTCCCGTCTTCACGTCCTTAATTTGGAACGCCCGACTAATGGTTGCTTCCGGGAATACTCCGATGACTTCCCCATCGCGAAGTGCGCTCAGCGCTTCGTCGAATGATTGTGCCCCGGCAGAGCGGTCCACCGGAATATGGTGCATTCCGCGCATCAGCGGCCCCGACACTTTGTTGCTGAAGACTGTGTCTTTGGCCATGAAGCGAACGAGCCGCTTAGATTGGTCTGCGCCGAATCCAACGAAGATAAAGTCGAGGTAGGACACATGGTTGCTGGCAAGAACCGCTCCCCCGGTTTCTGGAATGTTTTGCGCTCCGACAATGTCGAAGCGCAAGCCGAGGAGTTTGAACGCAACGCGAGCACTCGCAATGACAGGTGGATAAACTAAGTCGGTCACGCTCCCACCCTAATGATTCTATCGCCCTGGTAGCAGAACAGCGCAAACAATTCATCGGTTAATGAGCTGAGGGTGGCTCCGGAACTGCTCCATTGGTCCCGGGCAAACCAATCCCTGGGAAATTGCGCCGCGATCGCATCTGGAACTGGCGCATTAACCCCTTGCAAAGACCTACACTCTGCCTGTGCCCTGTTTTGTAGCTCTCCTTGCGCTCATTTCCCCACGCCTCGCCCTTGCGCTGGTCTTCATATTCAGCGACCGAATGACGTTGGCGTTCCAGTCCGGTTGGATCGGAATCATCGGCTTCCTGTTCCTCCCGTGGACAGCACTAGCGTGGGTTATTTGCTACGCGCCAGTCTTCGGCGTATCCGGATTCGGCTGGTTCATCGTCGGGCTCGGATTCATTGCCGATATCGGATCGTACGCGAGCAGCAAAACCAGTCGTTCCTAGCCGTTCAACGCACTGGAAGCAACCAGCAAGGACACCGCGGACGGCAGGTTCCTCCCCGTGCGCTAACTCTAAACCTGAGCAGGCTCTGGCTCAGTGAAGGCGGGTAGTTCGGCTACCGGTGCGCTCTGCGGCGATGACGGGTACTGCAGCGCCGCTCGATTTGCTTCATTTGCCATATTACGGATCATGTTGCCGAAAACGATCCCGTGAAAAGGCAGCACGGCGTACCAGTAAAATTGTCCGGCTAGACCGCGTGGATAAAAGGTTGCACGCTGGCCCAGCACAGTTTGACCAACTCCGTTCGTGCTCACCGTGAAGTCCAGCCATGCCAGACCCGGTAGCTTCATTTCTGCTCGGAGTCGCAGCAGTCTCTCAGGCAGGAGCTCTTCTACTCGCCAGAAGTCGACCGCTTCTCCCACCATCAACTCGTGCGGATTGCGGCGTCCACGACGCAGCCCTACTCCTCCGACGCCGCGATCCAGAAAACCTCTGATCTTCCACGCCAGTTTGAACGAGTACCAGCCATGGTCTCCACCTATTCCTTCCACCACGTCCCACACCTGGGCCGGGCTCGCCTTCGTCGTCACTTCCCGGATATCTTTGTAAAGGCTGCCACCTGCCCAAGCGGGATCAGAGGGTAGTGGTTCGGCAGGTGCGCCAGGGATAGACGCCGAGGACCACCGAGTCGTCACCTCTGCGTCTTGCACTCGCTTCAGAGCCAGCGAGATCGCATGGTCAAGACCAAGGAGACCTTCGGGCGGATCTGGAATGTAGTCTTTGATGTCATTCTCATTGCAGATAACCTCATGCCGAAGCGATTCGACGAGAGGTCGCGCAATGCTGGCAGGCACCGGGGTGATCACTCCAACCCAGTGGCTCGAAAGGTTTGGCGTAAGGACGCGCACGGGCAAAATCACTCGCTTACGCAGCCCACTGATCAGTGCATAGCGCTGCATCATTTGTGTATAAGTAAGGACCTCGGGGCCCCCGATATCAAATTTTCGATTTACGTCAATCGGAAGATCTGCGCATCCCACCAGGTATCGCAAGACATCGCGAATTGCGATTGGCTGTATCCGGTTATGTACCCACTTCGGGGTGATCATTGCTGGCAACCGCTCGGTGAGGTACCGCAGCATTTCGAAGCTTGCCGAACCGGACCCAAGAATGACTGCGGCTCTGAGCTCAATCGTGGGCACGCCACTGTTGCGAAGAATCTCGCCGACCTGCGACCTGGATCGAAGATGTTCAGATAGTTCGGTCGTCTGCCCCTTAGGCAAGATGCCGCCAAGGTAGATGATCCTCGATACTTCAGCTCGCTTTGCCTCGATCGCGAAGCAAGAAGCCATTGACCGCTCAGAGGCAGCGAACCCGCCCTTCACCGTCAGCGAATGCAGGAGGAAGTAGGCCACGTCGATTCCATCCATCGCGGCGCGCACCGCTACCGCGTCGTGAGCATCCCCGGCAACGATCTCAACATCGTCATACCAAGGTGCGTCACGCAGGCGCTCTGGGTGACGTGCAAAGACCCGCACCCGCTTTCCGGCAGCCAGCAGGTGGGGCACAAGACGGCCTCCGATATAGCCCGTAGGCCCGGTGACAAGGCAGAGTTGCTGCTCGTCCACACGCAGTGACGCTTCGTCGAGAGCTGTTTGCTGAGGGTCTTGCCTAATGGGGGCCATAGCTAACCGTAGCGCCGACCTGCGGGCCGACGGCTACGGAGGTCCTAGACTGGCCTCGGAATCCGCTCATCGGGAATGCGGCTGGGGTTTGCACGGGAACCTCAGGCGTATAATCCGTCCAGTAAATCTTGATTGTGCGCCTCGACGACCCGCCTCTTCACCTTTAGGCTCGGAGTCAGCTCGCCGGACTCGATCGAGAGGTCGTTTTCCAGAATCACAAACTTCTTGACCTGCTCCCAGTTATTCAGCCCATCGTTCAGTCTATCGATCGACCCCTGCACGAAAGCAATCAGATCCTCGTCCTGCGAGAGCTCAGCGAAGTTTCCCTCTTTGCCTACGGTCGCTGCCCACGCGTTGAGGCTGTCGGGATCCAAACTGACAATCGCGCTGACAAACTTCCTATTGTTCGCGTGAACAACCATATTGCTCGCCACTGAACAGAGCGCTTTGAACTGACTTTCAATCGCCGATGGGGCAACATACTTACCACCCGACGTCTTGAAAAGATCCTTTTTTCGATCGGTGATCTTAAGTCGCCGATATCTCCGGTAGCGAACCACCCATCAGCCAGGAGCACCTCAGACGTCGCAGTTGGTTGATTCCGGTAGCCACGCATGACAGCGGGGCTCCGAACCAAGATTTCGCCATCCTCAGCGAGCATGATTTCGGTCCCCGGTTGGGGCTCTCCAACGTAGCCAGCTCGCCGCGTATTTGGCCGACAGATTGTGGCCATCGCTGACGTTTCGGTTAGCCCATAGCCCTCTAATATCGGCATGCCAGTGGCGGCGAAGAACTCCGCAATATCGGCGAACAGTGGTGCTGAGCCAGAGATAAAGAACCGCATCCTGCCGCCGAGCAATGCGCGCACATTACTGAGCGCCTCTTCGTCGGCTTTGGCATAGTCCGCTTTCAGCTGCTCGTCCGGTTCGACCCCGTCAGCTATCGCCTGGTGATAACGCCGAC
>JBLHZE010000023.1:0-14120 GCA_047631015.1 Actinomycetes bacterium | reverse complement strand
GATCGGCCCGATTATGGGTGGCTACCTCAGCCAATGGACGTGGCGGGCGATTTTTTGGGTCAACGTTCCCGTCGCCATCATTGCCATCAGCTTGACGCTCATGGCGCATATCCACACCAAGCACAAAAAAGAGCCAATCGATTACCCCGGCGCCGTCCTCATCGCCTCCGGTATGGCCTTAAGCGTGCTCGGCTTGCAGCAAGCTAGCTCTTGGGGTTGGGTGGATTGGAAAACCATCGGCTGCATCATTTTGGGTCTCGTGCTGCTGGTCATGTTCTTCAAGGTCGAGGCCCGAGTACCTGTTCCGTTGGTGAAGGTGCAGATCTTCAAGGACCGCGCCTTTTTTGTTGACAATGCCGTGTTGTTCTTCGCCATGATGGCGTTTGTGCCGGTGTTCTTCTTTGGCAGCGTGTATTCCCAAGCAGTGCTGGGCTACGACGCATCTGCTGCCGGGCTCTACCTCCTAGTCTTTTTCGCCGGCTTTGCACCCGGCGTTCAAATCGGCGGACGGATGCTGGACAAGTCGGGACCCAAGTCCAGCGTTATCGCGGGTTGCGCGATCGCTGCCGTCGGATTCTTCCTCTGGGCCCAAAAACTCACTGACTACAGTCTGGGCGCCCAGTGGCCGTACATCGTGCTGGCCGGTGCCGGTATCGGTCTACTTCTTGGACCCGCTAGCACCGACGCCGTCAACCGGGCGATCAATGCCTCCTATGGCGAAGTGACGGGTATCAATCAGACGATCCGCAACTACGGATCTAGTTTGGGTCTGGCAATCCTGGGGACCATCCTCATCAACACCAATACCTCTAAGGTTGCCGATACCCTCACTGGCTTCGGCGTCCCGTCTGATGAAGCCTCAACCGCAGCCCAGGCGATCGCCACCGGCGGTGCGGCCCAAGCACAGGCAGCGATTCCCTCCGGGATTCCCGCCAATGTCGCAGAACAGATTGGCGCAGCCATCCAACTCGATTTCGCTGAGGCAAATCAAATCGTGTTCTACGGGATGAGCGCCGCACTAGTTGTCGCCTTCATCGTCTCGCTATTCCACCCAGGAGGAATGGTCACCCAAGATGACGAGGAGAAGCTACCAACAGCGGGTGGGTAGCCCAGCGGCAACCGAATCCGATCAAGTCACTAGCTCGCTGAGCCAACGTTGACGACCGGATTCGTCGGGGAGTCGCTGGCAATCACTGTCATCAGGTTCATGGCAAAAGTTGCGCGACGATCAGCATCTAGCGTGACCGAGGTAGCCGTGTCGTCGCCCTCCTCAAGGTCACGCAATGCTTGGCGGACCATCCCGACAGAACCCTCAACGATCTTTGCGCGTCCGGCAACAATCGCCGATGCCTGTTGACGCCTCAGCATCGCCTCGGCGATCTCAGGTGCATAGCTCAGGTCCGTCACCCTTGCTTCGATCACGCGAACCCCGGCGGCGTCCGCCCTTTCCTGCAGCTCAGCAAGCAACGCTTCATTGACTTGGCTCGCATCGCCGATCAGCGTGACCGTCTCATCATCGCTTTTCTCGAACGAATCATAGGGATACGAGCGGGCGAGCTGGCGAACTGCTGACTCTGACTGGATAGCGACGTAATTGCTGAAATCATCAACACCAAAGAGCGCACGGGCAGTGTCCACGACCTGCCACACAACAACGGCTCCAATATGGATTGGATTGCCATTCGCATCATTGACTTTCGACGTCGTTGTGGTGAAGTTGCGAACCCGCAGCGAGATCTTGGTACTGGCCACAAGTGGATTCGTGAAGCGCAACCCTGCCTTGCGGTCCGTACCACGGTAGTCCCCAAACAACGTCAGAACGGCTGCTTGAGCAGGTGCAATCATGTAGAGACCTGTCAACAACACGAACGCCGCGATACCGATCAGGATCGACACGACCCACAGCGCAATCAGGTCGGCTGTGATTCCAGCGACAAATCCAGCCGCGGCAACGAGCAGGAGAACAACGACGAGACCGAGGATCGCGACACCACTGACTGAGTGAGCATCGGACTCCGGCGGGGCCGCTTGCATATTCGTAGCTTCGGCGGGTTGCATAGGGTTCTCCGATACGTGTCACGGGGTGGGGTTCGTAACTGACAGTCCACCGTAACCCGCGCCACCGAGAACACGAAATCCCGATAGGTTCTTGCTAAAGACGACAGGCGAGAATGTCGGTGACGAGCACTCCTCGGCCACCGATTTCGTACAGCTCATCCATCACCGTGTGCACCCTGGTGCGCGTGACCATCGCGCGCACCGAATGCCAGCCTTGATCACGCAATGGCGAAATCGTCGGAGATTCAAGTCCCGGCGTAATGTCCACCGCCTTGTCGAGGAACTCGCTGCGGATGTCGTACTCGACCATCACGTATGCGCGCGCCGCGATGACACCTTCTAATCGGCGAATGAACGTCCCACCGGCATGACTGGGGAGTTGCGAATCGGGACGGACGAGTAGACCCTCACTGACCATCAATGCATCGCCAATCGGAGCGAGACCTGCCTTGCGTAGCGTGCTGCCCGTGTCGACGACATCGGCGACAGCATCGGCAACCCCAAGGGCGACCGCGTTCTCCACCGCGCCATCGAGCTTCACGATCTCAGCACGCACGCCGGCCCGAGCTAGCTCCGCAGCTAGAACTCCCGGGTAGGACGTGGCGACCCGCAGCCCTTCCAGCGATTTGACATCACTTGGCCCATCCACCGGGGCAGCAAGGCGAAACGTTGACGGACCGAAACCAAGTGCGAGCACCTCGGTGGCGTCAGCGCCGGAGTCCAACAGCATGTCCCGGCCGGTGATGCCGAGGTCAAGCTTCCCGGCACCGACATAGATGGCGATGTCGCGTGGGCGCAGGAAGAAGAACTCGGTGTCGTTCTCATGATCTATGACAACCAGTTCATTACCCCTACTCGCGCGCATATAGCCAGCCTCGCGAAGCATCGTTCGGGCCGGTTCGCTCAGCGCACCCTTGTTGGGAACAGCTACTCGTAACACGTTTTTCCTCACTTCAGGTGACGGTCTTGTCGTCAACGATAGGTAGCGGCGGGGCTAGGCGTGCCTCGCACGTCTTTGCGCTTAGAGATGTTCGTAGACATCTTCCAAGGTTAGATCGCGCGCAATCATCATGACCTGCAGATGGTAGAGCAACTGAGAAATCTCTTCCGCAGTGCGCGTCGGAGACTCGTGTTCGGCGGCCATCCACACTTCGGCGGCCTCTTCGACGACCTTCTTGCCGATTCCGTGCGGTCCAGACGCGAGGAGTCGAGCCGTCCCTGACTCGGTATCCCCGCCAGCAGCCCGTCCACTCAGTTGGGTAAAGAGTTCCTCGAAAGTCTTCATCGGCCGAAGCCTAGTCCCCGACCAGGGGCACGTGCCTGCAACTTTGCCAACGTCAGCGCCGTATCTATGGCAGCGAGGGCTGATTCACGGCCCTTATCCTCGCTGGAGCCCTCAAGCCCCGCCCTATCCAGTGCTTGCGTAAGCCCATCGGTGACAGACCTGCAGATGTAGTCGAAATGTGGGGTACCACCGCGGACCACAACGGCGAGGGCAACAACCGCGTCGGAGTTGCGGGCTGCGTTTGCTACAAGCAAGGGCACTTCGAACGCGCCCGAGGCCCGAACAAGCGTGACCGTCGCTCCAGCCTCTTCACATAGCGTCGTTGCGCCGTCGATCAATCCGTCCATAACAGTGCCATGCCAACGAGCTGCAACGATCGTGACGGCTAGTCCGGTATCGCTGGGTACGACCTCGGTCCGCGCTCCAGGTCCACTCATTGCGGTTCACTTCCGGTTGATCCAACAGTTGCCGTATCGGGTGACTCGGAATCGGTCGCAGCATCTCTAGCGATCAGTTGATGACCCATCCTCGCGGCCTTAGTCTGCAGGTAGCTGGCGTTGTGCTCGTTTGGTTCGATCTCTAGCGGCAGCTGATCAAGGATGGTGATTCCGTAGCCTTCTAGTCCAGCTCGCTTGGATGGATTGTTCGTCAGAAGCCGCATACTGCGGACACCAAGATCTGCGAGGATCTGAGCTCCCGTGCCGTAGTACCGAGCATCGGCTGGCAATCCAAGAAGCAGATTCGCGTCGACGGTGTCGGCGCCCGCGTCCTGTAACTCGTATGCCTTGAGCTTTTGGAGTAGCCCTATTCCGCGACCCTCGTGCCCGCGCGCGTAAAGCACGACTCCCCGGCCCTCCTGTGCAACGGCTGCAATGGCAGCGTTTAGTTGCGGTCCGCAGTCACAACGCAACGAGCCGAGCACGTCACCGGTGAGGCACTCGGAATGCACGCGCACGAGGACATCCTCACCGTCACCGATATCGCCACATACCAGCGCCAGATGCTCTTGATTTTCCAGATCGTCCCGGTAGCCAACCGCAGTAAAGTGCCCGTGTTCAGTAGGCATCGTCGCGGAGGCCACGCGTTCAATGAAGGTCTCATGATGGCGACGGTGGGCAATTAGATCAGCAATCGAGATCATCGCCAGACCATGCTCATCCGAGAAGGCGCGACACTCGGGTGCACGCATCATGGTTCCGTCGTCGTTGACGAGTTCGCAGATCGCTCCACCCGCTGGCAGTCCCGCTAACCCAGCGAGGTCAACCGCGGCTTCCGTGTGCCCAGCCCTCGACAACACGCCCCCTGGAACAGCGCGGAGGGGGAATACGTGTCCGGGCCTCGTAATGTCATGGGAGTCCGTCGCCGAGTCAATCAGCACGCGAATGGTGTGGGCGCGGTCAGCAGCTGAGATCCCGGTGGTCACTCCCTCACGCGCATCGACACTGACCGAATAGGCCGTACCTTTGCGGTCCTCGTTGACATGGGTCATCGGTGGCAGATTGAGTCGGTCGAGATCAGCACCGCCGAGCGGGACACAAACAACACCGCTGGTGTAGCGAATCATGAAAGCGACTAGCTCCGGAGTGGCCTTACTGGCGGCAAAGATGAGGTCACCTTCGTTCTCTCTGTCTTCGTCGTCGACGACAATGACCGCTTTGCCATTCTTCAGATCAGTGACCGCGCGATCAATCGAATCAAGCTCCAGCCCAGCTGTCTCACCAATCGGCCGAGCCAGGCGTGGGGCAGCGGGTGCAGTACGCGGCTTCATGGGGGTGTCCTTGTCTTGACCCAGGAGTTCTTCGGCCGGAATCATGTGGCACTGCCATTCTCGACTAGGCGCTGTACGTATTTCGCCAGCACATCGGTCTCAAGATTGACGTAGGCGCCCACCTGCCGTGACCCCAACGTGGTCTCGTCAAGGGTGGTTGGAATCAGCGAGACCTCGAACCAGTGTCCCCCATCCTCAGTTTCGCCAACGCCACTAACCGTCAGCGAGACACCATCAATCGTGATGGACCCCTTCAGCGCAACCTGGCGCATCTGCGCCACCGGTAGGTCACACCTCAGGACCTCCCAGTGCTCTGCACGAACGCGCGAGATAACCCGCGACATTGTGTCGACATGGCCCGACACGACATGACCACCAAGTCTGGTATCTGCCCGAACGGCGCGTTCAAGGTTGAGGGGCTCCCCCGCTGGCATCTGACCCAAAGTGGAGTGCAGCAGCGTCTCACGCATCACATCAGCCCGAAATGAATCACCATCTAGCTCGGCCACGGTCAGACATACGCCACTGGTACAAATCGAGCTGCCGAGCAGCGCGTCACTGACGGCCAGGGGACCCGTGACCCAGACGGCCGCGGCATCGCCCGGTAGATGATCAACGGAGCGCAGTGATCCCAGTTCCTCAACTATTCCGGTGAACACTCATTGGCTCCTCTGCAGTCGACGTAACGGGTTGGGCAGCGGTTGGCTCCGGTGCCAGTACGAGACAAATATCGTCACCGAGCCGTGTGATGTCGACAGTCTTCCATCCCAACGCCGAATCGATAGTTCCGATTCCCACGTCGGCGACAGCAGTCTGTCCACTACCCAGAAGTTTAGGTGCGACGAACCAGAGCAGCCTGTCGACGAATCCGGACTCGATGAACGCGGTCGTGACGGTCGGTCCGCCCTCGACAAGCACGTGTCGAATCCCGTGAGTGAAGAGATCTGCAAGAACCTCGGATATGTCATGTGTACGCAACTGGAGGGTCTGCGGGTTCTGCGCCAGTCGCGTCCCGGCGGGAACCTCGCGGTACCCGAGGATGACGGGCCGGGGCTGATGAACCGCCTCGGGGCGTCGATCTGTCAACGCGGGATCATCTACAAACACCGTGCCCGTGCCCACTAGGACGGCATCAACCGCGGCGCGTATGCGGTGAACGTAGCTGCGGGATTCGGGTCCGGTGATCCACTGACTGGACCCATCCGCGGCGGCAACGCGACCGTCAAGGGTGGCGGCCACTTTCAGTGTGACGAAAGGGCGTTGTTGAGTGACGGCTTGCGCCCATTCAACATTGATCGCCGCTGCCTGACCTGTCAACACTCCGCCCTCAACATCGACACCTGCCTCGACGAGTTCCATCGCCCCATCGGCAGCTACCGGGTTCGGGTCAGTCTGCGCGAAGACCACTCGACGAACGCCGGCCTCAATCAATGCCTCAACGCACGGACCCGTGCGGCCGGTATGCCGACACGGCTCGAGCGTGACGATGGCGGTCGCACCGCGAGCTGCCTCCCCAGCCATCTCCAACGCAACGACTTCCGCGTGTGGCGATCCGGCACCTCGATGGGAACCTTCACCAACTGTGTCCCCCGCCTCGTCGATCAGAACACAACCGACGCGGGGGTTTGGACCACGCCGGTTGACTGGATCGACCGCCAACGCAAGGGCGCGAGCCATTGCGTCACACTCCTGGGCTGTGGCCATTAACTCGTTCCTCGCAGACTCTCGTCGCTAGGCCGATTTCGGCCGTGATGCGATGCCGGTGTATCTGTTCATCATATTCTCGCAGGGAAACCTCCACGAGGGCTCACGGCGCTGGCCGATGATCGCCGCGCGGCGCAATCAGCTGGACTGCGCCCCTTGTGCCGCAGCACGGATCTTATTAATCGCCTCAATTGGGTCATCGGCTCCGTAGACGGACGCTCCAGCAACAAACACATTCGCTCCGGCCTCCGACGCTATCTCCACCGTCTCCAGACCGATACCACCGTCTACCTGTAGCCAAATATCGGATTCGGGGCCGAGTAACTCCCGCGCCCGACGGATCTTCGGGACCACAACGTCAAGAAACTTTTGACCACCGAAGCCCGGTTCGACGGTCATCAAGAGGAGCATGTCGAGTTCGCTCAGGATATCGGCGTACTGATCAATACCCGTCGCCGGTCTTAGCGCCATCCCGGCCCTCGCACCGGCTCGCCGAATCTCGCGTGCAAGCCGAATAGGCGAACGGGCGGCCTCGACGTGAAAGGTGACGTTTCCGGCCCCAGCCTCCGCGTACGCAGGAGCCCAACGATCCGGATCGGTAATCATCAGGTGGCAATCGATCGGTGTGGTCACGTGTTTCAGGAGCGACTCAACAATTGGCAGACCCAAGGTCAGGTTAGGGACGAAATGGTTATCCATAACATCGACGTGTAACCAGTCAGCGGCCGGCGACACGGCCGCACACTCGCGGGCCAAGTAGGAAAAGTCCGATGACAGGATGCTGGGAGAGATCTGAACGTCCACACGTGCAGGTTAGTCCTTTTCCGGCCGTTTACGCAGCAGGGCAAAGAACATCCCGTCGGTGCCGTGGATATGTGGCCAGAGGCGGACGTATGGACCGTCGCCGAGCTCCGGTACCCCTGGGAACAAGTCACGGGCATCCTCAACGACGACATCAGTTCTCTTCTTCAGGACAGAGGAGATGATGAGGTCCGTCTCGGCAATGTGCGGGGAACAAGTCGCGTAGCCCACCACGCCTCCCTCCCGGACTAGGTCGAGCGCTGAGTTGAGTAGGTCGCGCTGTAGTTGAACCAGGGGTGGGATATCACTAGGAGATCGACGTAGTCGCAGATCCGCTCGGCGACGAAGAACACCCAGACCGGTGCATGGAACATCGAGGAGGACCCGGTCCACGCCCGGGTGTACGGGAGCTTGGCGCCCATCCCCGACGACGACGCCAGCGACTCCAGGCACATCCCGAGTCGAACGCCTGATGAGCTCTGCCCGGTGAGGGTGCAACTCCAGCGCAAGCGTCGAGATACCTCGCTGTGCACCCAGTCCGGCGAGCAGCGCGAACTTGCCTCCAGGACCGGCGCACATATCGAGCCAGGTTGACTCCGATCCTTCAACTGGCGCGCTCGCTAAAGCGATCGCAACTAGTTGACTTCCTTCATCCTGAACACCCGCTCGGCGCTGCCGCACTGCCTCGATCGCGTTCAGTTTGCCTGCCGGCGCGACTGCTCCATACGGGCTGTAATTCGCTGGGGTTGCCCCTGCTGCCAGCAGCTCGTCGACCTCTGCAAGTCCGGGACGAACCACGAGCGTGACCCTCGGCGGGAGGTTGTTCGTGGCAAGTAGCTCGTCAATCTCGCCCGCTCGCTCTCGACCAAGCCCATCAGTCAGGGCCGAGACGATCCACGTCGGGTGACTCATTTTGATCGTTCGGGTTTGCGCGGCATCCTTCCCGCGGGTAACCGTCGATAGCCACTCCTCGAACGTCTTCGTACTGATCTTGCGAAGTACCGCATTGACTAGGCCCACCGGCCCTTGACCGCTGACTGATCGGGCAAGATTCACGGAGGTGTTCACGGCAGCGTAGTCGTCGGTATTAGCGATTAGGAGCTGGTAGGCGCCGATTCGCAACACATCGAGGACTCGTGGATCCAGCTTTGCGAGAGGCCGATCTGTGCACGCTGAAATGATCTCATCCAGCGTGATCTGGTGGCGCAGCGTTCCATTGACGAGATCCGTGACAAAAGCCGCGTCACGGGGATCAAGATCGTAGTCCGCCAGTACGGTCGGGAGCGCAACGTGGGAGTACGCGCCGCCCGCCCCAACCTCGTGAAGGACGTCGTACGCAGCGCGTCGGGCAGATTCTCCCGCCTCGGCCGCTGGTCGGCGCTCCCCCGCCGACCGGGTACGACCAGCCACCGCGCCTCGGCGTGAATCTTGCCGCGATTCGCCACCTGCCCCGCGTCCAGACGAATTGTGAGAGCTATTTCGAGGTGTGCGTGAGCTGTTGTCCCGGCCGTTAGTCACGAAAACCGTTCTCCATTTGTTAACCGTGCACCTCGGGCCCAGTCCCCTGCGGACATCTCGCGTTTACCTGGCGGCGTGACCAGACCCAATTCCACAGGTTCCGAAGCCGTTCCGACGAACACAGACTTCTTGGTCACGAGCAATTCTCCTGGGGCGATCTGGTCGGGTAGCTCCTCCGCCGCAATCACTACTGGACCAACTTTCACGCGGTCATCGCCCCAGGTAGTCCAGGCGCCAGGTCCCGGCGTACAGGCGCGAATCATTCGATCAACCGCCAGTGCGGGATGGGTCCAGTCTATGTGTGCATCATCAACAGCGATCTTGGGTGCAAGGCTGACGTACTCGCTCGACTGTGGCTGGGCGGTAAGCATGCCACTTTCGATTCCATCCAGCGTCTGACAGAGCAGGATCGCACCGGACTCGGCCAATTCCTGGAGCAAATGACCCGCCGTCGCCGTGCGGGTAATGGTGGCAGTGACGGTTCCGAATACGGGACCGGTGTCCATCCCAGCATCAAGTTGAAATGTCGTTGCACCGGTTATGTCGTCGCCATGCCAGATGCTGTGCTGGACGGGAGCAGCCCCTCGCCAACTGGGAAGTAGCGAGAAGTGAAGGTTGATCCAACCGTGCCGCGGAATGTCCAGGACCTGTTGTCGGAGCAAGGCCCCATACGCAACGACGGGACACGCATCGGGCTCTAGCGCGGCCAACTGCCCGGCAAACTCCGGATCGCGTGCCGATTCCGGCCGAAGAATCTCGATCCCATGTTGAGTTGCGAGTTCGGCCACCGGTGACATCTTCAACGAGCGGCCACGACCGGAGCGCGCGTCTGGCCGGGTGATGACAGCGACGACTTCGTGGTGTGACTCGATAAGCGCGGCCAGACTGGGCAGCGCTGGCTCTGGTGTTCCAGCAAATACGATGCGCACGTCGGCTAAAACCAGCGATCAAACTCGTGGGGATTGATCTTCACGATCGGAGGATCCGCGGCGAACCACTCCGAATTGCGAATCTCCTTCATCGCCTTCTTACGCTCCGCAGGGGGAAGCCGGTCAATGAATAGCACCCCTTGGAGGTGGTCTGTCTCGTGTTGCACGCATCGAGCCAGTAATCCATTGCCGACGACTTCGACAGGTTCGCCGTGCATATTGAAACCCTTGGCCACAGTGCGCAACGCTCGCGGTGTGTCGAAGACCATTCCGGGTAGGGACAAACACCCCTCCGGGCCATCCTGCTCCTCGTCTGAAAGATCGAGGTCCGGGTTGATCAGGTGGCCAACGACCCCATCAACGTCGTAAGTGAAGACTTGGAGGGATACGCCGATCTGGTTTGCCGATAGACCTGCACCTGGTGCGGCATGCATCGTGTCGGTCAGGTCTTTAACAAGCACCCGCAGCTCCTTGTCGAAGGTCTCAACTGGTGCCGCGGGCGAACGCAGCACCGGATCGCCAAAGAGCCGAATCGGTTGGGCAGTCACGGATCATTCCTCTGTTCGCGCGGGCAACTGTCTTGCTGAAGTGCACACCTCTTGGACTGTGTGGCGGGGTGATTATTTTGCAACGGCCGCACGTGTTGCCATTCTACGCATTAGCCAAGCAGACTTGTTGGGTCGATTCGTAGCCGGAGCCGCACGCCATCGGTCATCGCGGGCACCATTGCAAGCCCGAGCTTGGCTTGCGCTGCCAGGAGAGCACCATCCTGTATAGGTGCCAGCACCACGGCCCGAACCTCTCCGCTGCCGTCTTTGTCGCCGCCATCGTCCACCGACGTGGGTCCGAGTACCCGCCACGTCTCTCTCGGCTCACACACCCGCAGGAATTCAGTCACGGCACTTAGCGCACCGAGAATAACGGCAGCTCGACTGGCCGGGGGCAGGCCTGTGGCCTCCCGGTCGGCGAGTTCGCGACTCGCCCAGCCGGTTGGGTCTGCCCGCACAAGTGCTTGCACGGCTCGATGTGCCGGGTCGGCGGTCACGGCTACCGCTCCCCCGGCGTTAACTGGCCTAACGAGGGCCACGCTGTTAAACCAGCGGCGGACTGTCTGCTCCTCGGATCTCAGATCAGCTCGGGCCAGCATCGCGTTCCCGTCCAACAAAACTGCGGCAGCGTAGCCATCTTCGGCGACCGGCTCAGCACCGACTGTCGCAACAACGATGTCGCGCTCCGAAGAAACTGATCGGATAACTCCGGTATCGCTGCCACTGACTCGAACGGTGACATCCGGGAACGCGGCTTGTAGCTCCTCTGCGGTTCGATGGCTCCCGAGTCGAACGGCTCGCAGCTCACGCGCCCCACATTCGGCGCAGTGGAAGTCCTCGACCGAGATCCCGCACCATTGACAGGCAAGTTGCGAACTACCGCTTGACCGGCCGAGCGGTCCGGTGCACTGCTGGCATATTGCTACCGTCCGACACTGCTGACAGGCAACGGAAGGTAGGTAGCCGCCTCGGGCGACCTGCACAAGAACTGGCCCGTGGAGTAAGCCCTTGCGGAGCACCTGCCAGGCGAACTGCGGGATGCGAGCGTTCGCGCTCGGATCGGCGCCGCGTGCGTTCGCCATCGTTGATACCTTCGCACCCTCCTGACGCCTGGTCCGGTCCGCTTGGATCTCTTGCAACCAACGTCGAGAAACCATCCGTGCCGTCTCGACACTCTGGAAGTGACCGCCGATCACGAGGGAGGAGTTTGTCTCCAGCGACCTGAGAGCGGCGACCTCCCTTGCGTGCCATCCGGGAGCTCGTGGATCAACGAGCGAATCGTCCGAGTCGTCCCACACGATAATCAACGCAGGGTCATCGACAGGTGCAAAGACGGCAGAGCGAGTTCCCAGGACCATCGTGCGCTGGCCAGTGCGCACCATCAGAAACTGCCGATAGCGCGCCGCTGGCGTGTCCGCAGCCGACAACACGGCGAGTTCGTTCGGGAAACGGCGTCGAAAAACTGGTTCGAATTGTTCAAGGTCGGCGACGTCAGGTACGACGACAATGACCGGCCCAACCGCGGCCGACGCCAAATCAGCCACCATGACGGCCGGGTCCTCGACCGCTGCCAATGTCAGTGCAATGCGGGCCTGGTCGCCACCATGGAGTTGCTGGAGGAATGTGCCTGCGCCGGGGTAGTGCTCCCAGGAGCGCGAGACCGGTTCCGGGGGGCGCTCACACTTGGACGGTTCATCTCCCAGCCCAGCATCCACGGAGGCGGCATGCGCGACCGTCTTCTCGGTTGCGGCATGCCGTGGAGGGATGGCGTCGCGAAGAACCTCTGACATCGTTCCGGCATATCGATCCGCCACGAGCCGGGCCAACTGACCGACCTCCTCGGTGAGGACGGGACCGCCAAGCACTCGATTCAAAGCCGCCAGACGACCTGAATGCTCAGACTCCGCCCTGCGAGCCAGGATGTAGCCGTCGACCAAACGTCCGGCGAAGCGCACTCGAACCCTCGCGCCGGGAACTGCAGTCGCAGCGAGCTTCTCTGGCACGAGGTAGTCGAAGGTGTGGTCAAGGCTTGGGACATTGACGTCAACGATCACCGCGGCAATCGGATTAATGCCCGCGAGAACGACATCGTTCTTCGGCTTCGCGCGCCGCTTTACTCCGGCGCCACGTTGACCTCGCCGATCACTCTTACCTGCCGTGGCCGGATCAGGCTGAAACGCGGGATTGACAACTCCCTCGTCCAGCGGGAGCTGGTCCACTGTCTGGCCTTGGAACTCGAGAACTAGATTCCGGCCGCGGCGCGCAGCGCATCAACGCGATCCGTGCGCTCCCACGTGAAGTCTTCATCGTCGCGACCGAAGTGGCCGTAGGCCGCTGTCTTGCTGTAAATCGGGCGGCGTAGATCGAGCTCAGAAATGATCGCAGCGGGACGTAGATCGAAAACCTCGTTGACGGCATCCTGGATTCTCGCGTCGGGAACGATGCCAGTCCCAAAAGTCTCGACGAAGAGACCGACCGGGCGGGCCTTGCCAATGGCGTAGGCCACCTGAACCTCGCAGCGACGCGCTAGACCCCCAGCGACCACATTCTTGGCGACCCAACGCATTGCGTATGTCGCGGAGCGATCAACCTTCGACGGGTCCTTGCCGGAGAACGCGCCCCCGCCATGGCGAGCCATTCCGCCATAGGTGTCCACGATGATCTTGCGTCCCGTGAGCCCCGCATCGCCCATGGGGCCACCGATCTCGAATCGGCCCGTCGGGTTGACCAGTAGTCGATAGCCGGATGTATCGATATCCAGTTGCTCAAGTTCTGGATCGACAACGAATTCACGAATATCCGGGGCGAGCAGAGTATCGAGGTCGATATCGGCAGCGTGCTGAGTCGACAGCACCACCGTGTCAACGCGGACCGGCTTGTCACCGTCGTATTCGATCGTGACCTGGGTTTTGCCGTCTGGGCGCAGGTAGCCGATTTCACCCTTGTGACGGACGGATGCGAGACGCCGGGCCAGCCGATGAGCCAGAGCAATCGGCAGGGGCATGAACTCAGGAGTCTCATTGCTGGCGTAGCCGAACATCAGACCCTGGTCACCGGCGCCCTGGAGATCCAACGGATCGTGTGAGCCTTCCGAGCGCTCTTCAAATGCGTCGTCCACGCCCTGCGCAATATCGGGTGACTGCTTGCCGATCGCAATGGTGACTCCGCAGGAGGCCCCATCAAAGCCCTTCTCGGAGCTGTCGTAACCGATCTCGAGGACCTTCTGGCGAACGATCTCCGGGATATCAACCCACGTTGAGGTCGTGACCTCACCGGCAACCACGACGAGACCCGTCGTGAAGAGGGTCTCAACTGCGACACGGCTGGCAGGATCGTCAGCGAGCATTGCATCAAGAATGGCGTCGCTAACCTGATCGGCCATCTTGTCCGGATGACCCTCGGTTACAGACTCAGAGGTAAACAAACGACCTGGCATAGAGGTGAACCTTTCGAGGGTGACAGGTGAACGAGTGAAACGGTGATAGTGCCAACGGCGGCGAACCGTTCAG
>JBLHZE010000022.1:0-14474 GCA_047631015.1 Actinomycetes bacterium | reverse complement strand
CAAGGCGCGCTGGGGGCCGGCCTAACCGCGGCCGTCGTGTATCTGGCTCATCCGAAGATGTTGGCCTCGGTTGGCCTCGGGATCGTGGTGGGATTCATGGTTGGTGGTCCGGAGATGATCCCGATCGCTGTCGTTGCTGCCGTTGTGGCCCAACTACTGCCAGCAGTTAAGGACCAGACGAAGCCAACCGGTGAGCAGGTCATCACCGAAGTCCGCTAGTCGCGCCGCGGAACCTCCAGCTGGCGGAATTTGGAAGTGTCTTGGGTGCTGGATGCACCCAAATGTCGGTCCCGTCCTGCACACTTGGCGTGTGCTCCGACCATTCTCACGCTTAGCAGCGGCCGCAGGGCTCGCAGCTGGACTCGTGATCGCCCTTGGCGGATGCTCGTCGCTGTCCGTGTCGTCAAACCCAGACACCACCCCAACTGGGGCCCCCACTGATACCGCAGCAGCCGAGGCGGAGCAGATCCTAGGGCCGCGTCCAACACCCACAGCGAGTGCGTCGCCAGCCCGGGTCTACGCCTCCCCACCCTCCACGGCGCAACCAACGGCAACCAAGACGAAGGTGAAGGCCGCCCCGCCGCTGTTCGTGGCCTCACTTCCCAGCACGGTCGACGCAGTCGTTGGTCAGCGAATCGTCGTGCAGTTCGCCGCCGATGCCGAGGACGGCTGGACGGCCAGCGCGATTGGCGGGATGTCAGTTGGCGGTGTTAACTTCACCGCACCGCCACCAGAGCAGCCCGATGCCCCGGGAACAACGATCGCAATGCTGACGGTGACATCGGCCGGACCTGCGACGGTGACCTTCACCTCAGGTATGGGTGCGAGTAAGAAGCTGACCGTCCGGGTCGAATAGCTCTAGCTGACTGGCTGTTGTTTCATTAGAATTGCCGTGACCACCCGTTTCGTGTTCTGGGCTAGGTCAGCGTCACCATGAACGTGAATCTCAGCGTGCTCGGGCGCCTCATACCCTTGCCCGACGCCCGTCATGTTTTTGATCTTCCCAGCTTTTGCCTTACGGTAGAGCCCCTTGGGGTCCCGCGCCGCACACAACTCGGGTGGCGTCTCCACCCACACCTCAAGAAACTGGCCCTCCGCAAACAGCGCTCGGGCGGTATCTCGGTCAGTGTTGAACGGGGATACCAGCGCGACAATCGGAATGATGCCGGCATCGCACATTAGCTTGGCAACCTCAGCGACTCGACGGACATTCTCCTGCCGGTCCTCCGTCGCGAATCCCAGGTCGCGATTAAGCCCCGTCCGGACGTTATCGCCGTCAAGAACCATCGTGTGCTTGCCAAGCGCGTGAAGGCGACGCTCCACGGCGTCCGCCAATGTACTTTTCCCTGATCCAGGTAGGCCAGTCAGCCACACAGCGACCGGGGTCTGATCCTTAAGCTGCGAACGCTCTTGGGTCGTCAGGGTGTAGTGCTGGCGAGTGACATCTTCGTGGATGGTGCCGGGTTTGCGAGCCATGCACGTAATGCTAGCTGCCAAGCCCGCCCGTAGGTCTTAACGCCTACGCTCGGCAAGCCGCGGACGAGTCGGGGCGTGTAATCTCAGAGACGTGCCGGGTCGAGATAACGATGAGCGAACGCCCGGGGTTGACCTCGACAAACTCGCTCAGTACCTCAATACTCACCGACCCGATCTATTTGACGGCCCGATGAAGGCTGAGATCATCCCGGGTGGGCGTTCGAACCTGACGTACTTCGCCACGGTTGGCTCCCGCACCGTGGTTTTGCGTCGGCCGCCACTCGGTCACGTTCTGGATACCGCGCACGATATGGCGCGCGAGTTCCGGGTGACCTCTGCATTGGCCGATACAAATGTCCCCGTTGCCAAACCCCTCCTGCTGTGTGAGGACGCCAATATCATTGGGTCACCGTTCTACGTTATGGAGAAGGTCGAAGGTCTGGTCCTTCGCGATTTCGACGACGCCATGCAACTGGGGGCAGCCGCGATTCCCTCCCTGTCCTATCGCTTAATTAACACGCTCGGTTATCTACACGCGATCAACCCAAACGATATTGGCCTCGCGGACTTTGGCCGCCCTGATGGCTTCCTCGAACGGCAAATCCGGCGCTGGACTAAGCAGCTGGACGCCTCACGCTCGCGCGATGTTGCCGGGATCGATGCGCTCGCGGATGGCCTGGCAAAAAACATCCCCACGACTCAACGCAACACGATCGTCCACGGAGACTACCGCCTAGATAACGTGCTCGTTGCGCGTAATCCGTCCGACGAGTACGACATCGCGGCAGTCGTGGACTGGGAGATGTCGACCCTGGGCGACCCACTCACTGACCTTGGATTGTTCTGCACCTACTGGGCGGCCCTTGGCTCGTCGACTCTTATACCCCTTGGGCCCAATACTGATGCGAGCGCACCGTTCCCACCCACTGACGATCTGGTTGCGAGCTACGCCGAGGCGAGCGGTCTGGACCTGACCGAACTGCCCTGGTACATCGCGTTCGGATGCTTCAAGCTTGGGGTAATTATGGAGGGAATCTACTTTCGCTATTCGATGGGTAAGACGGTAGGCGACGGTTTCGCACCGATCGGTGACCTGGTCGCCCCATTGATCGACCGGGGACTGACACAACTACCGCGTTAGGGGTGAGTGCGATGGATTTCGCATACGACGACAAAACAAACGAACTCATCGATCGACTCAACGTCTTTATGGATGATTACGTCTACCCGGCGGAGGCGGTCTGCGCCGAGCAGTCACTGACCTGCGAACCCTTCACCCGGCCCCCGATTGTCGGGGTGCTGCAGGCAAAGGCACGCGAGGTCGGGCTGTGGAATCTGTTCCTTCCGCGTGATCCGCGCGGTGGGGGACTGACGAATCTGCAGTACGCCCCTCTTGCCGAGATCACGGGGCGCTCGCCGCATCTGGCCCCCGAGGCCCTGAACTGCAGTGCACCCGACACCGGAAATATGGAAGTACTCGCAGAGTTCGGGACTCCAAAGCAGCAAGAGCAGTGGCTTACCCCGCTCCTCAATGCGCAGATTCGTTCAGCGTTCGCGATGACTGAACCAGATGTCGCATCCTCCGACGCACGCAATATCGCCACCTCGATTCGTCGAGACGGCGACGAGTACGTCATCAACGGGCGCAAGTGGTGGACCACCGGCGCGATGGATCCGGCCTGTATAATTTTCATCGTAATGGGGAAGACAGACCCCGCCGCCGACTCCTACCACCAGCAGTCGATGGTCCTCGTCCCCCGCGATACGCCTGGGCTGACGATTGTGCGGCCGCTCACGGTCTACGGCTACGCCGACGCTGAGCATGGGGGTCACGCAGAACTCCGCTTCGATGAAGTGAGGGTTCCGGTATCGAACCTGATCGGCGAGGAGGGGTCGGGGTTTGCGATCGCGCAGGCCCGATTGGGACCCGGCCGAATCCACCACTGCATGCGGGCGATCGGGATGGCCGAGCGAGCCGTCGAGCTGATGTGCCGCCGGGTGGTCGAGCGCGAGGCGTTCGGCAAACCACTCGCGCGTCAAGGTGTTATTCAGCAGTGGATCGCTCAGTCCCGGATTCGGATCGAGGCCGCTCGATTGCTGATTCTAAAGACGGCGTGGCTGATGGACACGGTCGGTAATAAGGGCGCTCACACTGAGATCCAAGCCATCAAGGTTCTGACTCCTGAGATGACAACGTGGATCCTCGATCGCGCGGTTCAAGCCTTTGGTGGTGCCGGAGTAAGCCAGGACACCCCGCTCGCGGCACTGTGGGCCGGCGCGCGGACACTGCATCTTGCCGACGGGCCCGACGAGGTTCATGAGGCCTCGCTTGCCCGCCGGGAGATCAAGAAGTACCTGTGAGCCGGCACGTGTGATCAACAGCTTCGAGCTAGCTGCGCTGATTGTTAACGAGCCAGGTATACGCGGTGACCGCTAGAGCGGATACTCCGACGGCTATGGCGCGCTCGTCGATGTCGAAGTCCGCGGCGTGTAGATCCAGGTGGCTCGCGCCGTTCGCCGGGTTGTGCGTGCCCAGGCGAATATAGGACCCGGGAACTTTCTCTAGGTACCAGGCGAACGAGTCGCCACCCCACGATTGCCCGGCAGTCAGCACCGCGTCCGGTCCGAACTCTGTGACGATGACATCGCGCAGGAACTCCGTGGCCTCGGTGTCGTTGATTACCGGCGGAACTCCGCGAGTGTGGTTGAGCGTCCAGGTTGCCTCATTGTCATCAACGGCAATAGCCAACGCCTTTACGATGAGCTCTTGGCCGTTGTCCCACACGTCGTGATCCTGCGTCCGCAACGTCCCGTACAGCCGCGCTTGGGTGGGAATTGCATTGGGGGCATCACCCGCGCGGACCGATCCGAAGGCGAGTTTAACGGTCGCATCACCGGTCATGTCGCTCACCAACCGCGGTACCTCAAGCGCCACGCGCGCCGTGAGCGACACGAGGTCAACGGTCAACTCAGGTCGAGCAGTGTGTCCACCGGGCCCCGTCAGAATGATCTCCACGAGGTCTGCAGCTGACGTAATCGGTCCTGCGGTGACCCCAATCCGTCCCACATCGATCTTCGGGTCGCAGTGCAGGCCGTAGATTGCCCCCACCCCATCGAGCGACCCTTCGGCGATGATTTCGATGGCACCACCCGGCAACGATTCCTCGGCAGGCTCAAAGATGAGCCGCACGCGGCCCGTCGGCGCGCCTTCGGCAGCTAGCAGTTCTTGCAGCAGCAGCCCGGCTCCTAACGTGATCGTCGTATGCGCGTCGTGGCCACAGGAATGGGCAATCCCGGGAATCGTTGACTCGTAGACGGCGTCAGATTCATCCATCATGGCCAGCGCATCGATATCGGCGCGCAAGGCGATCGTGGGGATGTCGGCTGCGTGCGCGGCTGGACTGTCCGCTGCCAGGCCGGGGGAAGCCAGGTCACATACCAAGCCAGTCCCGCTTGGGAGGACCTTTGGTTTTAGGTCAGCGACGGAGAGGCGGCCCACGATTGCTTCGGTGGTCTTCACCTCGCGACCAGCCAGCTCTGGGTGCGCATGTAGCTGCCGGCGAAACGCGATGAGCTCGTCGATGTGAGCCGTGAGGAACCCCTCGATCCGTTCCCTGACAGCTCCACGATTCGACAGCTCAGAGGATGGGCTAGTCATCTGCAATCACGCAACAACATTCTCGGCGGCACCCACCACACCGTACTCGGCGAAACTCCGATCAGATTCGGCAACCGTCGAGGCCACAACATCGACCAATGTGCCCCCACTTTCGACAACCGCGCGCTGGCGCTGGTAGCTCGCTCCGGTTGCCGCAATATGCAGAGCGTAGTTGAGCTCGGCGGCACAGCCCAGGCGTTCGGCAATCGGGCTAAGCCGCTCGACCAGCTCACTGAGTTTGTCTCTTAGCGGCTCGGTATTAAATGAATCGTCAACGATGAGTTCAGCGTCTAGCCCCCAGCGACTTGCCCGCCATTTATTCTCCCGCAGTACCCAATCCGGCAAGAGCTCGATCTCAATTCCCGCATCAGTCTGCTCATTGACGTAGACGGCAATGCACTGAGCCAGCGCTCCGACCGCGGCTACCTCGTTGAGGGTTGTGATCCCGTCGCACATCCGAAACTCGACAGTTCCGAAGTTCGGGTGCGGACGCACATCCCACCAAATCTCGCGGACTGTCTCGATGGTCTGTGACCGGATGAGGGCAGCCAGGAGGCGCTGGTACTCCGCCCAGTCGGGGATCTGCGGTGGAATCCCAGTGCGAGGCATCCCTTCGAAAATTTTGGTGCGGGAGCTCGCCAAGCCAGTATCGCGGCTAAGCCAGTACGGACTCGACGCGCTTAGTGCCAGCAGGATCGGCAAGTACATCGCGGCGACATTGGTGGTAATGATCGCCTTATCCGGTGTGAGCGCCCCCACGTGCACGTGAACACCGTGGATGAGTAAGCGCTGGGCAGGCCATTGGATCTGGTTCACCATTCGCTCGTAGCGCTCATCCGGCGTGATCGGGAACTGATCCCACTCTGCGAACGGGTGGGTACCTGTCGAGGTCAGCGCTAGGCCCCGCTCGTTCAGCAAGGGCACGATATCGCTCAGCGTCTCCGCCAGATCGCGCACAGCAGCATCGGGGGTCTGACAGATTCCCGTGATGACTTCCAAGCTCGGCTGAAATAGTTCATTCTTCGCTTTGGGGTGCTCGTCGCCAGGGTAGGCGCTGCCAGCCTCACGCAAGACATCTAGCGAGACAGGCGCCAGCTGCCCAGTTTCCCGACTAACAATGCCGTACTCGACTTCTATACCGATTGTCTGCTCCGGTGAGCTATTGAACTCCACGACCGAACGCTAGCGCTGATACCCACCGCTAGGCATCTCCAACCACCCATACCCCACCTGGGGGTCACGTCACATCACGCCGTCGCATATGCTTATTTGGCCCTAGCGGGGACGTGCTCCCTGCCAGGCAAAATACTGGCCCCATCGTCTAGCGGCCCAGGACTCCGCCCTTTCACGGCGGCAGCGCGGGTTCGAATCCCGCTGGGGTCACGGGCGCAGTAGATCTTCCTGAATGGGTGAGTAGACTGCGCACGCAGGTTCGCCTGCATCTTGGCCCCGTAGCTCAGTTGGTTAGAGCGCCGCCCTGTCACGGCGGAGGCCGCCGGTTCGAGTCCGGTCGGGGTCGCTCGAGATCTGCTAACCCGCCGTTTGCGCGGCGGGTTCTTCGTTCTCGGCGGTTAACCTCTCGCCAGGTTAATCGCGGCCAGGTAGCTCAGTTGGTACGAGCGCTCGCCTGAAAAGTGAGAGGTCGACGGTTCGACCCCGTCCCTGGCCACCGTCTCGCCGCGCAGTTCCTCAGCTGGCTCATCGGGATTCTGTGTGGGAGAAGAAGACGGGCGCTGTAGCCGGTCTGGTCGAGGAAATCGAGAACTTGCTCTGGGCGGACGGTAGCTAGTGAACGGAGCTACGCGTGGCGGTAGGAGGGTATCCAGGAGACGACGATAGCCCCACCGTAGAAATCACGGCAGGGCTATGGCGACGATTGCTAGTTAGCGGTCGTCTTCATCGGTGTACTTCGAGAACGCGTCGTCATCATCGTGACTATCACGATGCGACCCGTTGTTCTCTGGCTTGTCGTTTGCCAATTCAGCACGCAGCGCGTCAAAGTCTGTCTGCGGAGTGTTGTACTTCAACTCGCGCGCAACTTTCGTCTGCTTGGCCTTAGCTCGGCCGCGCCCCATAGCTCGACCCCCTCGCCCGGGTAATACCGGAATCGACGTCGTCTGGAATGTGAATCTAGTGTTTTCGAATCTTATACCGAACCTTATACCGAACAAGACTTCCATAGATCGGTAGTCATACCGCGGTTAACAATACCTCCCATAGCCGAAATATGACAGTTGGGGCCGCATAACCTGATTGGGTCAAATCGGGCAAATAGGTTGCTTCCGCTCTCGGCGCAAGTAAGACTCGTCCTAATGAGCACCGATCCGAGCGACTCCGAACCGCTTCTGACCCCCGCAGAGGTCGCAGCGATGTTCCGTGTCGACCCCAAGACCGTCACCCGCTGGGCCAAAGCCGGAAAGTTGAGTTCCGTGCGCACCCTCGGCGGTCACCGCCGCTACCTCGCCAGCGAAGTACGCGCACTTCTCGAGGGCAGGAGCGGAGCAGAGCCTGAACCCGAGCCGGACTTACCACCGGTTCCGCCGCGCCCTACCGGCGCCTCCGGCGTCCCGGGATTCCCACCGCAGTCACCGCCTCCGGCGACCCCTGGATCGTCCGGCGGGCTACCCACAGCCTAGGTCCACTAGTTTGACCAACCACTCAGGTGGCGTACCCAGCAACGACATTCACCGAACCGCCGCCGCCCCCCTTGGCAGCTGCATCCGAGACGTCACCGTCGGTACGAGTCCGGACACTTCCGCATACCCACGCATCAACACCCCGCGCAGTGAGCGCCGACAGCGCCGACGATTCCGATTCCGGCGCGACAATCGCGACCATCCCGATCCCCATATTAAATGTGCGCTCGAGTTCGATGATCTCGACATCACCCACGGAACCGATTGTGCTGAAGATTGGGTGGGGTGCCCACGTTGACCGCTCGACATCCAGGTGTAGATCGGCAGGCAGAACGCGAGCCATATTGGCCGCTAGCCCACCACCAGTGATGTGCGAGAACGCATGGACGTCAATGTCTGGATCACGGGCGAGAGTGACACAGTCCAACGCATAGATCCGTGTCGGCTCAAGCAGCTCCTCACCAAGAGTGCGTCCAAAGTCTTCGACCTCGCGATCCAGTGCCCAACCTGCTCGCTCCAACAGCACGTGCCGAGCGAGCGAGTAGCCGTTGCTGTGCAGACCCGAGGCGCGCATGGCAATGACGACATCACCGGCGTTCACTCGATCGGGCCCAAGGAGCTCATCCGCTTCGACAACAGCGGTTCCAGCACCGGCAACGTCGTACTCGTCAGGGTCCAGGAGCCCTGGGTGCTCGGCCGTCTCCCCACCAAGAAGTGCACAGCCCGCTTGCTGACAGCCGTGAGCAATCCCCGTGACAATCGCAGCGATCCGCTCTGGGACAACTCGACCGGTGGCAATGTAGTCAGTCATGAAAAGAGGCTCGGCTCCGGTGACGACGAGGTCATCCACGACCATCGCCACGAGGTCGATCCCGATTGTGTCGTGTACATCCATCCGCTGGGCCACCGCAACCTTCGTTCCGACACCGTCGGTCGACGTGACCAGGAGGGGTCGGCGGAACTTCGCGAGCGCTGAGGCATCAAATAGGCCCGCGAACCCACCGAAACCACCGACTGCCTCGGGTCTTGTTGCACCGGCGACGCTGGCTTTCATCAGCTCAACAGCCCGTTCGCCTGCCGCCGTATCAACGCCAGCGGCGGCATATGTTGTTCCCGAACTGCCCACAGTTGTCACGGCTGCTGCAGTGCTCCAATAATCGTGCTCGTCGATTCGGCGCCCGGAGCTACCCCCGCCAGATCCGTTTCTTCTTGGCCTAAGGGATCCCCGCCGCCCATCCCGGCGGTTTGGGCGGTCCCGTCATCAAGCAGGTACTCAGCGACGACGACGGGTTTCGGCAGCGCAACAGGGTAGACACCGTCGAAGCAGGCCCGGCACAGTCGATCCTTGGCGACGTTAGTGGCCTCGACGAGGTGGTCGAGCCCGATAAAGCCAAGTGAGTCAGCCCCGATTGACTCACGAATCTGATCGACGGTTTTGTCCATCGCCATCAGTTCAGCGCGGGTTGCAAAGTCGATTCCGTAGAAACACGGCCAACTAACTGGGGGCGATGAGATTCGCACATGGACCTCTTTCGCGCCCGCTTCACGAAGCATTTTAACGATTGCTCGCTGGGTATTGCCACGCACGATCGAGTCATCGACCACGACCAGGCGCTTACCCGCGATGACCTCTCGTAGCGGATTGAGTTTGAGTCGGATACCGAGTTGGCGCAGGGTCTGAGACGGAGAGATGAAGGTCCGACCGACGTAGGCGTTCTTCACGAGACCTTGAGCGAACGGGATGCCAGATGCCTGGGCGTAACCCACAGCGCCGGGCGTCCCCGATTCGGGAACCGGGATGACGAGATCAGCCACTGCGGGATGCTCGGCGGCAAGCAGACGGCCAACTTGCACACGCGTCGCATGCACACTTTGGCCATCGAGGGCGGTGTCCGGCCGGGCCAGATACACGTACTCAAAGATGCAGCCCTTGGGATCGGCTTTCGCAAAGCGAGTCGAGCGCACCCCGTTCCCGTCGATCGCAACGAACTCGCCGGGCTCAATATCGCGTTCAAAGGTCGCGCCAACGATGTCTAGCGCCGCCGTCTCACTAGCAACTACCCAGCCGGTGTCCATCCGACCAAGAACCAGTGGCCGGATCCCTTGTGGATCCCGCGCCGCATAGAGGGTGTCGTCGTCCATGAAAACCAGCGAGAACGCTCCACGCAGGTAGGGAAGCTCCCGAATGGCAGCAACTTCGATCGTGGTGTCGGGGTGCATCGCAAGCAAGGCGGCAATCAGTTCCGTATCGCTAGTTGCATAGTTGCGGTGGCCGAGCGGTAGTTCGCCGGAATCTGCTGATTCTTCCTCAAGCCGCATCGAAATTTCTGCTGTGTTCGTGAGGTTGCCGTTGTGGCCGAGTGCGAGGTTACCGGTCGCAGTGCGGCGGAATGTTGGCTGCGCGTTCTCCCAGACACTGGCCCCGGTCGTTGAGTATCGGGCGTGCCCAATGGCAAGGAATCCGCGCAAGCTTTCCAGGGTCGCTTCGTTGAAGACCTGCGACACCAAGCCCATATCTTTGTAGACAAGGATCTCGCTGCCATCACTGACCGCGATGCCGGCAGATTCCTGGCCACGGTGTTGGAGCGCATAGAGGCCGAAGTAGGTCAGCTTGGCAACTTCTTCGCCAGGTGCCCATACGCCAAAGACCCCGCAAGAGTCTTGGGGGCCTTTTTCACCGGGAAGAAGGTCATGCGAGAGCAGACCATCACCGCGTGCCACATCTACGAGTGTAGGCACCAGCGCCAACAACTCAAGCCAGTGGCATGAAAAGAATCGGGAACAGCTGCGACAAATCGCTGCGCTCGCCGCTGGCGATCAGCTGACCAGACTCAACTACGACGTCCCAATCGATTGCTCCGGTGGCAAGTTCGATAAAGGTGCGTGGGTCGCATTCCACTGTGGCCGGAGGGTTTCCGCGCCGATGACGGGTACCTTCTACGACCTGGGCAGCAGCAAATGGTGGCACCCGAAACTCGACGGAATTGCCCGGTGAGAGGGCGACCAATAAGCCCATCAGTGCCTTACTCGCCACCCGCTCTTGTGCGCGTTCAGGTGACAGATCCTTGGCGTAAGCCATCAGACATGCACTGATTTGCTCGCGCTGTTCCGGGGACACCTCCGCTGGCTGGCGCCTCACGGTCGGGGCTCGCGGTCATCGGTGATCCGGCCGTCGATGATTTTATGAACTGCATCGGCGAAATCAACCGCCTCATCCTCGTCGTGGGTAACAAGAATGGCCGTGGTTCCCGCCTCGGCGAGGAGCTCACGGACTTGGCCGCGTAGCTCACGCCGGAGCTCGGAATCTAGGGCCGAGAACGGCTCGTCTAGCAGCACCACCTTAGGCTCACGCGCCAACGCACGGGCTAGGGCCACCCGCTGTTGCATACCCCCAGAAAGTTCATGGGGTCGCACGCCACCTTTACCTGCCAGGGAGACGAACTCAAGGAGTTGCTCAACCCGAGTCGCGGCCTCGGCACGCTGGTCCCGCGTCCGCTTCGGCAACCCAAAGCCCACATTGCCCGCGACATCTAGGTGCGGGAACAGAGCGCCTTCCTGGGGGACCAGTCCGACATCGCGCCGCTCCGGGGCTAGCCAGACTCCAGGGCCGACCAGCGTCCGGCTGTCGACGTCGATGTGACCACTATTCGGTCGAATGAAACCGGCAATAGAGCGCAGCAGCGTCGTCTTTCCTGACCCGCTTGCTCCCAGTACTGCCGCGATCTCGCCTTCGACGACGTGGAGATTGAGCCCCTCAAGTACCGGAGCCTTGCCATAACCCACCACAAGGTCGGAAATTTCTAGGCCAGGTGCGTGATCTGCCGAGCTGACCTTGCGGACAGGACCAGCGGGAATAGGGGACACAAATGCGTCGGTCATCGCCGCTCGACCCCTCCTAGTTGCCGCATCCGCGCACCCCGTTCATCGCTTGGCTCTCCATTTTCCGGCCGTTCATACTGCGAGACCGAACGCGCCAACGGGAACGCGAGCAAGAATGCCGGGATCGCACCTATCAGTATGAGCGTCATCGCGTATGGCGCCGCAGCAGCGTAGGAGCCAATTTCGGTGAGACTCCAAAGCCGCGTGGCCAACGTATCGTCGCCGGTGGGTCGAAGCATCAGGGTTGCCGGTAGTTCTTTCATCACGGTAAGCAAGACCAAGACCGCGCCGGCGGCAATTCCTGGCGATGCCAACCGCATGGTGACAGTACGGAATGCCCTCCACGGGGAGTATCCGCAGGTTCGAGCGACATCTTCTAGCACTGTGGGAACAGTCGCGATCGATCCCCGAATGGCAGCTCCAGCCTTCGGAATGAACAAGACAGCGTAGGCGAAGGCCAGTAGCGGCAGGGTCTGGTAAATCCCTGGGACCAAACGAGTCCCGAGGAACACCACACTGAGTCCCACGACGACCCCTGGCAGGGCATGTCCGACGAATGACATCCGCTCCAAGATGGCCGAGGCCCGGGTGGGGTAGCGAGCAGCAAGTAACCCGATCGGTAGCGCTAGAACGACTGCTGCCACCATCCCCACCACGCCATAGAGCGCTGTCGTGGACATCGCTGCACCCAGATCCGGCCAGTCGATCCCGGCACTAGCCCCGGTGAGGAACTGCTCGATCGTTGCACCCACCGGGACCCCGACACCCAGGATGGCAACTGCAGCTAGCAGTCCGTATCCGCCACTCCGCCACTCTCGGGTGAGCACAACAGGGGGGAGCTGTCGAGGTGCGGAGGTCGCCAACCGCCAGCGCTGTGCCCGGCCACGGGAGCGCTGCTCGATCGCCACAATGAGGATCGCTAGGAGCGCCAAAATGATGCCGAGTACTGCTGCCGATGTTCGGTCGAACGATGCCCGATAGGACGAGTAGATAACCCGCGACAGCACATCCACTCGGAAGATGGACACGGCTCCGAAATCGCTCAAGACGTAGAGCGCGACGAGTAGCGCGCCACCACCCACTGCCGGTGATACCTGCGGGAGAGCTGCTCGCAGGAATGCTTCTCGTGGTCGAGCGCCAAGTGTGCGGGCAACCTCCTCGTGGGCCGGATCCAACGATCGTAGGGCTGCGGCCGTCGGCAGGATGACGTACGGAACTGTTGCCAGACTCAGCACCAGCCACGCTGCCCAAAATCCGGTCATCGGTGGGAACAGCGAGAGCCAGGCAAAAGCCGCCACGAAGCTCGGCACTGCCAGCGGGAGAACGACGAGAACCACCCAGAGCCGGCGCCAGCGCAGCCGGGCTTTCGTGATGAGCCAGGCAGCGGGTACGCCAATTGCCACCGTGGTGCCCGAGACTGCGACGGCCAGAGCAACGGACGTTCCAGCGGCCCGCCAGGTATTCGGGCTGGACAGCACCTGCTCGATGGGACCCCACCCAGATCCCAACGCTCTGATCACCAAGTAGACCAGCGGCACGCAGACAACGGCCGCAACAGTCCCTCCAATGACGAGCAGCGACCGCGGCGTTGCTCGATTCATTACGCCAGCATGCCAGCTTCACGCATAAGAGCTTGGGTCCCGGCTAGATCCGACAGATCGTTCAGCTCGATTGGTGGAGTTCCCACAGAGGACAGCGGTGGTGAGCCCTCGGGTCCATCAATTCCGGGCATCAATGGGTACTCGAAGATCTTGGTTGCGAAGTACTCCTGTGACGGTGTCGACAGGAGGAATTCGATCAACTTCGTGGCGTTGGCATTCGTGGCATTACCTGCCGTGAGGGCGGCACCGGCCACATTGACCAGGGAACCCGGATCACCCGGTTCAGTAAACTCCTGGGCAACTTTGACATTCTCGACGCCACCGGCCTCGCTTGCTGTGATGTGCCAGTAATAGTGATTCACGAGACCAAGTCCAGTGGTCCCCGCATCGACCGATTCGACGATCTTCAGGTTGTTATCGAAGATCTGTGGATCATTGGCCATGATGTCCCTGAGCCACGTCTCGGTCTTCGCGTCACCACTAGTGACGCGCATACCGGTCACGAACGACTGGAAACTGGCATTCGTCGGCGCGATTCCTACCTCGCCTTTGTACTTAGGGTCAGTCAGATCGAAGACTGATGTCGGTGGTTTCTGAAACTTCGCGGGGTCGTAAACAATCGTGCGGGCGCGACCGCTGATCCCGGTCCAGCTTGAACTTCGGTAGGCAGCTGGAACCGCAGTGGCGACGGAGGACGGTAGCGGCGCCAGGGCACCCAGGTTCTGTAGCGCTCCGAGGGCTCCGGCGTCCTGGCTAAAGAAGACCTGGGCCGGAGTGTTCCCACCCTCCTCCGCGATCTGAGCAGAGAGTTCAGCCGAACCTCCGTAGCGGACCTCCGTCTTGATTCCGGTCTCGCTAGTGAACTGATCAATCAACGGTTTCACAAGAGTCTCGTTGCGACCGCTATAGATCGTGAGCGCGTCTGGATCGCTATCAGCAGCCGACGAACAGCCGACGAGTCCGGCAGCAACAACTAACGAGGCCAGCGCGATACTCGCACCGAGACGGATAGACTTCACAGAGACTCCAGGATAGAAAAAGTTAGGATTGCCTAACCTTAGCTCATTACTATTCGGGGCGCTCCACAGCTAGGGCTAACGCGGTCCTTCACCTCTCGGTTGAGCGCTAGTTTGCGGAATGCTCACACCTATGATGACGCCGCCGAAAGGCCGGGCGTCCCACCTCTACCCGGCGGCTACGGTATACCACCGGCAGCTGGAGTCC
>JBLHZE010000021.1:0-14511 GCA_047631015.1 Actinomycetes bacterium | reverse complement strand
AAGCACTTATGGCGGCGCTGGATGAACTGGACGTCGCATACCGTGCGGCGATTACTGATCCAGCTTTCATTGAAGAGTTGGACTACCTGCAGCGGACCTATACGGGGCGACCCAATCCCGTGACCGATGCAAGACGGATATCCGAATACGCCGGGGGAGCGAGGGTCTTGCTCAAACGAGAAGACCTCAATCACACCGGGTCCCACAAGATCAACAATGTTCTTGGTCAGGCGCTACTGACCAAGCGGATGGGCAAGACACGGGTAATTGCTGAGACCGGTGCCGGCCAGCACGGCGTTGCAACCGCGACGGCCGCCGCATTAATGGGTCTCGAATGTGTCGTCTATATGGGTGCCCAGGACACGCGTCGCCAGGCCCTCAATGTCGCACGAATGGAACTGTTGGGAGCCACGGTCATCCCGGTTACGGCCGGCAGTCAAACTCTGAAAGACGCCATCAACGAAGCAATGCGAGATTGGGTCACCGACGTAGATAGCACCCATTACTTGCTGGGTACCGTCGCTGGTCCCGCTCCATTCCCAGAGATGGTCCGTCATTTTCACTCGATCATTGGCATTGAAGCGCGCGCCCAGACCCTAGCGATGACCGGGCGACTGCCGGATGCCGTTGCTGCGTGTGTCGGCGGCGGTAGCAATGCGATTGGGATCTTTCATGCGTTCCGCGATGACGAGAGTGTCGCACTGTATGGCTTTGAAGCTGGCGGCGAGGGAATCGATTCTGGTCGCCACGCGGCCAAGCTGAGCGTGGGCTCAGCCGGTGTCTTACACGGAGCCCGCTCGTACCTCCTCCAAGATGACGAGGGGCAGACCATCGAGTCCCACTCGATCAGCGCAGGTCTGGACTATCCGTCCGTCGGTCCCGAGCACGCATGGTTGCGCGACAGTGGGCGTGCCGTTTATGAGTCGGTCACCGATACCGAGGCGATGGATGCGTTCTCGCTATTGAGTAAGACGGAGGGAATTATTCCGGCTATCGAATCCGCGCACGCGATTGTCGGGGCCATGCGGATCGGCAAACGGCTCGGCCCGGACAGCATCATCCTTGTCAACTTGTCAGGCCGAGGTGACAAGGACGTCGCAACTGCTGCGAATTGGTTCGGTCTTGTTGGCGACAGTGAAGAAGAACTAGGTACCTGATGAGTGTTCTAGCTGAGACCTTTGCGGCCGCACGAGCAGATGGCCGAGCAGCTCTGATTGCCTACTTACCGGCGGGATTCCCGACTCCAGTGGACTGTGTCCCGGTGATTGCCGCGATGGTCGAAAATGGGGTAGATGCCGTCGAGATCGGTCTGCCCTATAGCGACCCGCTGATGGACGGACCCGTGATTCAGGCGGCCGTGGATTCTTCATTGCAGGCCGGAACCAGAGTTAGCGACGTGATGAAGGCCGTCGCCGGCGTGTCCGGTACAGGTGCGCCCACGTTGGTTATGTCCTACTGGAATCCCATTGAACGCTACGGCGTTGACCGGTTCGCTTCGGAGCTTGCTAGTGCGGGTGGAGTCGGTGTCATCACACCCGATTTGACGCCGGAAGAGTCGGAGGAATGGAGGCGGGCGACTGACGAGAATGCGATTGACCGGGTGTTCCTGGTCGCGCCTTCGTCAACCGACGCGCGCCTCGAGAAGGTTGCTACTGCGTGCAGTGGGTTCGTCTATGCAGCATCGACGATGGGCGTCACCGGGGCACGTACGTCACTTTCGTCTGGCGCGCGGACACTCGTGGAACGGGTGCGAGGTGTGACAATGCTGCCGATATGCGTCGGAGTGGGTGTCTCGAATGCCGACCAGGCCAGTGAAGTTGCGAGCTATGCAGATGGCGTCATTGTGGGATCCGCATTCGTCAAGGCTCTGCAAGAAGCTCGATCGCCCGCCGAAGGCGCTGCTGCGGCAGCGGCCCTGGCGGCGGATTTGGCCGCCGGTGTCCGAGCAGCACCTCGACACGCCTAGGCGACACGTAGCCTCCATCGGGCTATCGCATCGACTCATGCCTATCTGGTCAAGTTACAGTCAGGGCAAGTAGTTTCTAAGATTCTCGGCCGATGTGCGGCGCAACCTCTCGCATCGGCCACAAATGTGGGCGAGGAGCTGACAGATGGCTGAGGCCAAGAAGGACGCACGACAGAAGGCGGCAGAGGCCAGGGCCGCGTCCCTGACAAAAGAGAAGCGCCGGGAGCGCTCGATCCGCATCATTGGTGGCCTGGTTGTCCTGGTGATCGTCGGAGTCATCATTGGAGGGGCGATTCTCTTCTCTGAAGGCGGCAGTAGCGAGACGGCCAAGCCAGACGAGAATGCCGCACTCCCGCAGGGCGTTAGTGCCAGCGACTACCGTTATGTTGTCAATCCGGATGCCCCTGGTGCGGTACCGACGGTGGTGATCTACGAAGACTTCCAGTGCCCATTCTGTAAGAAGCTGGAAGACACCTCCGGCGCGGTGCTCGTTGAACAGGCCAAGCAGGGCTTGTTGAAGTTGGAGTATCAGCCAGGAATCTTCATGGACGGTAATCTGCAGAACAACGGTTCGCAGACCGCGACCGAATCATGGGGCTGTGCGATCGACGCCGGGAAGGGTGTGGAGTTCCACGAAGGTGTGTTTGCTGAGCAGCCGGCCCAAGAGGCTGTTGGTTCACCCGGATTCACCAAAGCGCAAATGATCGCTCTTGGCGAGGAGATCGGGATCCAAGGCGATGCTCTCCCGACCTTCGAGAAGTGCGTAAACGATGGCCAGTACAGCGGGTGGGCCGCGAACAGCAATGCACAATTCGAGGTAGCTGGAGTCTCGTCAACGCCGTCGATCTTTGTCAATGGCAGCCCGCTGAGCGACTCGACCGTCGACATCTTCGATCCGACCCAGTTGCTAGCGGCGATCGAGCAGGCCGCGAAGTAGCGCCAGGCGCAGCGAGTAGGTCGTATCGTGAATATTTTATCCAGCATCCCCAGTCCCGAGGCAGGGGTTTGGGAGCTCGGTCCAGTCCCGGTCAGGATGTACGCGATGTGCATCTTGCTCGGGGGTGTTGTCGCGGTCTGGCTTGGGAACAAGCGGTGGGTGCAACGAGGCGGGGCGCCGGGATTCGTCACTGACGCAACAATTTGGGTGGTCCCCTTCGCGATCGTGGGTGCCCGGCTCTACCACGTTGCAACCGACGCTCCGACATACTTCGGACCCAATGGGGCGGGCGCGATTGAGGCACTCAAAATATGGCAAGGGGGTCTGGGAATATGGGGCGCCGTCGCTGGTGGTGCTTTGGGAGCCTGGATCGCGTGCCGCCGGGCCGGAGTGCTGTTACCGCCGGTGGCTGACGCAGTTGCCCCGGGTATTGCCATTGCTCAGGGGATTGGGCGTTGGGGGAACTGGTTTAATCAAGAACTATTCGGTCGCCCAACGGACCTGCCGTGGGCGCTACAGATCGAACTCGCGAATCGTCCAGCAGGTTTTGAGCAATATGAGACGTTTCATCCCACATTTCTCTATGAGTCGATCTGGGTGTTCTTAGTCGCCCTATTTGTGATCTGGGCTGATCGGCGGTTCCAGCTCGGACACGGCCGCGTATTTGCCCTGTACGTCGTGTCTTATTGCGTCGGACGGCTCTTCTTCGAACTCGTTCGGATCGACACGGCCACACTCATCTTTGGGGTGCGAATTAACGTCTTCACGTCGATACTTGTGGGCGTGGCCGCACTCGCCGGATTTATGATCAGCGCGCGTCTCCACCCCGGGCGAGAACTGACGGTTTATCGGAGTCCCGATGAGGTCGAGGACAAATCTGGCGTGGGTTCTGAACAATCTAATTCAGGAAACTAACCAAACCTTCACCTATACGAATGCGCGTCTTTACGGACCTCGGGATACACTTTGCCAGCGTAGTCGGGCCAACGTCGTCCCGACGAGCGAAACACCCCGCTACACGTGGCGGACAACGTGGCTCACCACATCGTGGCGTTTGAGCCGTAAGAGGAGGCAACGACGTGGGCTTTTCAACTTTTCCCGAAGCACAAGGGCTGTACGATCCCGCGAACGAGCACGATGCCTGTGGTGTCGCCTTCGTCGCAACGATGACAGGGATCCCAAGCCACGACATTGTCTTTAAGGCTCTGACTGCACTGCGGAACCTCGACCACCGTGGAGCCTCGGGTGCTGAGATTGATACCGGCGACGGAGCGGGAATCCTCGTTCAGGTACCGGACGAGTTCCTGCGCGCGGTGGTGGACTTTGAGTTGCCAGCACCAAGAGAGTACGTCGTAGGAACTGCGTTCCTACCGCGTGCCGAAGACCAAGTTGTCGTTGCCCAAGAAGTTATTTCTGCCATCGTTGAGCAAGAGGGAATGACGTTTCTCGGCTGGCGCGACCTTCCCACCGCAGAGGGGCTGGTCGGGCATATGGCTGAAGCCGCGATGCCGGTCTTCAAGCAGCTATTCCTCACCGCAAGTGACGATGGTGGAGATCCGATTTCTGGGCTACCGCTTGAGCGGCTTGCCTACTGTGTTCGCAAGCGGGTCGAGAGCGAGACGGCTGTGTACTTCCCCTCGCTGAGTAGTCGGACTCTGGCCTATAAAGGGATGCTCACAACAGGGCAACTTGAGCCGTTCTACCCTGACCTTTCTGATGAACGGTTCGCCTCTTCTCTGGCGTTGGTTCACTCGCGCTTCTCCACGAACACCTTCCCCAGCTGGCCCCTGTCGCACCCGTTCCGATTCATTGCACACAACGGCGAAATCAACACAGTTAAGGGCAACCGCAACTGGATGGCTGCTCGTGAGGCGATGCTCTCCAGTGAGTTGATTCCAGGTGACCTCGAGCGTCTGTACCCGATCTGCACCCCGGCCGGTAGCGATTCGGCGAGCTTCGACGAAGTTCTAGAGCTCCTCTATCTGGGCGGAAGGTCGTTACCGCACGCGGTGTTGATGATGATCCCCGAGGCATGGGAAAACAACATGTCGATGGATCCGGCGCGGCGGGCGTTTTACGAATACCACTCAACCCTCATGGAACCGTGGGATGGACCAGCCAGTGTCTCGTTTACCGACGGTGACCTGATGGGTGCCGTGCTGGACCGTAACGGACTGCGTCCAGGCCGATTCTGGATCACTGACGATGGGCTGGTGGTCCTGGGCTCGGAGGCAGGGGTCCTTGACTTAGATCCGGCCACCGTCGTGCGCAAGGGACGTCTGCAGCCGGGACGGATGTTCCTCGTGGATACCAAGAATGGTCGAGTGATCGAAGATGGCGAGATAAAAGCCGACCTTGCCAGTGCCCACCCGTACCAGGAGTGGCTCGACGATGGACTCCTGTACTTAGAGGATTTGCCCGATCGCGAACATATCGTGCACACCCACACGTCAGTTTTGCGCCGCCAGCAAGCATTTGGCTACACAGAGGAGGAACTGCGCATCCTGCTGGCGCCGATGGCCTCAACAGGCGCCGAGCCGATCGGTTCGATGGGTACCGATACGCCGATTGCTGCGTTGTCGTCGCGCCCGAGGCTGCTCTTCGACTACTTTGCTCAGCTATTCGCTCAGGTGACGAATCCGCCACTGGATTCCCTCCGCGAGGAGGTCGTCACTTCGCTCAGCACAACGATCGGCCCTGAGGGGAATCTGCTGGCCGATACCGAGGATCAATGTCGCAACATCGTCCTTAGCTTTCCAGTTATCGATAATGACGAACTGGCGAAGATTCTTCATGTGGACGAAGATGGCGATTCGCACTACGCGAGCGCAAAAGTATCGGTGCTCTATCGAGTGGAAAGCGGAGCCGCCGGTCTGGAGCGCCGACTTGCCGAGATTTGCTCGGAGATCGATCTGCTGGTCGAGACTGGTGTCAACTTTATCGTGCTTTCTGACCGCGACTCAGATGCCGACTTTGCACCGATTCCTTCATTGCTCGCCACAGCTGCGGCCCACCATCACCTCGTGCGGAATAAGAAGCGCACGCAGGTAAGCCTGATGGTCGAAACCGGTGATGTCCGCGAGGTCCATCACGTGGCCCTCCTGATTGGCTATGGCGCTGCGGCGGTTAATCCGTACTTGGCAATGGAGACTGTTGAGGACATGGTCCGCAACGGGATCATCACGGGTGTCGATCCGGCTCAGGCGCTTCGTAATCTCGTGAAGGCACTCGGTAAGGGCGTCCTGAAGGTGATGAGCAAAATGGGAATCTCAACGGTTGCTTCCTACCGGGGTGCGCAGGTCTTCGAGGCTATTGGTTTGTCCCAAGAAGTGATCGATCGTCACTTCACCGGGACGACGTCCAAACTCGGGGGAGTAGGCCTTGAGGTACTGGCCGAAGAGGTCGCTGCCCGTCACCGTGTTGCATATCCGCCAAACGGGATTCCGCCCGCGCACCGGACCCTAACTGTCGGTGGCGAATACCAGTGGCGTCGTGAAGGTGAGCCGCATTTATTCAATCCGGAGACCGTTTTTCGGCTACAACACGCAACCCGATCTCATCGCTTCGATATCTTCCGTGAGTATTCCGACGCAGTCAACGACCAGAGTCGCCAACTCATGACCCTCCGCGGTCTCTTCGAGCTCGATACCGAATCCCGTCCCTCGATTCCGATCGAGGAGGTGGAACCGATCAGTGAGGTTGTCAAGCGCTTCTCGACCGGAGCCATGTCCTACGGTTCGATTTCTCAAGAGGCGCACGAGACGCTAGCCATTGCGATGAACCGATTGGGCGCAAAGTCCAATACCGGTGAGGGCGGCGAGGATCCGGCTCGGTTCGAGCCAATGCCAAACGGTGACTCAAAGCGCTCGGCAATCAAGCAGGTAGCCTCGGGCCGCTTTGGCGTCACAAGTCAGTACTTGGTCAACGCTGACGATATCCAGATCAAGATGGCCCAGGGCGCAAAGCCAGGGGAGGGTGGGCAACTACCCGCACACAAGGTCTACCCATGGATAGCTCGTACGAGGCACTCCACCCCAGGTGTGGGATTGATCTCGCCGCCGCCGCACCACGACATCTATTCGATTGAGGATCTGGCCCAGCTGATCCACGATCTGAAGAACGCCAATCGGCGGGCACGGATCCACGTCAAGCTGGTTGGCGAGGTTGGCGTAGGTACCGTCGCAGCCGGCGTAGCCAAGGCTCATGCTGACGTCATCCTCATTTCCGGTCATGATGGAGGTACCGGTGCCTCACCTTTGACGAGCCTCAAACACGCAGGTGGACCATGGGAATTGGGGCTGGCTGAGACGCAACAGACACTCTTGCTGAACGGACTGCGTGATCGGGTCGTTATCCAGACCGACGGGCAGCTCAAGACCGGGCGAGATGTTGTGATTGCCGCATTGCTCGGAGCGGAGGAATATGGCTTTGCTACAGCTCCGCTCGTGGTCATGGGCTGCGTGATGATGCGAGTTTGTCACCTCGACACGTGTCCGGTTGGTGTCGCAACCCAAAACCCCGTTCTCCGTAGTCGCTTCACCGGCCAGCCGGAGTTTGTCGAAACATTCTTCGAGTACATCGCCGAGGAGGTTCGCGAGTTACTCGCTGAACTCGGGTTCCGAACCCTTGATGAGGCCATCGGTCATGTGGAGTTCATCAAGGCAGACCACGCTATTGATCACTGGAAGGCGGCAGGGCTGGACCTATCGCCGATTCTGCATCAACCCGCTTTGCCACCTGGTGGGGGACTGCGCAAGCTCGTTGATCAGGAACATGGGCTTGAGAAGGCCCTCGATATGTCATTGATTGACATGTGTGCGGGAGCGCTTGCAACTGGTGAACCAGTGCGTGCCCAGCTCCCGATCCGGAACGTCAATCGGACCGTCGGCACAATGCTTGGGAGTGAAGTGACCCGCAAGTATGGCGCCGAGGGGCTACCTGAAGGAACCATTGATCTGACATTTACTGGCTCTGCGGGGCAGTCGTTTGGAGCGTTCGTTCCGTGCGGCATCACCCTACGAATAGAAGGCGATGTCAACGACTACTTGGGTAAGGGACTATCCGGTGGGCGATTGATTGTCCGCCCCGATCGCCTCGCCCCATTTATCGCTGAGGATCACACTATCGCCGGTAATGTCATAGCTTATGGTGCGACCTCAGGCGATATCTTCATCCGCGGAAAGGGTGGCGAACGCTGTTGCGTGCGCAATTCTGGTGCCACGGTTGTGGTCGAGGGTGCCGGGGATCACTTGTGCGAGTACATGACGGGTGGTCACGTCATCGTGTTGGGTGAAGTTGGTCGAAATGCCGCCGCCGGTATGTCCGGTGGTGTGGCCTACCTACTCGATCTAGACGATGAAGCTGTGAACCGGGATATGGTCGACATCGAGGATATATCCGAAGGTGACTCGATCTTTCTGGCGAACATAATTGAGCGCCATGCGGCCGAGACCGGATCAGAGGTTGCCTCGAGACTCCTGGCGGACTGGAGTGCTTCGGCGGAACGATTTAAGAAGATCATGCCGCGGGACTACCGACGGGTGTTGGAAGCGATCGCCCGTGCCGAAGACGTCGGCGAAGACGTAGACGAAGCAGTGATGGAGGCGGCACGTGCCTGATCCCAGAGGATTCCTTAAGCGAGACCGGGAACTGCCCGAGCGGCGACCGGTTGATGTCCGAATCATGGACTGGAAAGAGGTCTACGAAGACTTCAAAACCGATCACGTTCGGGACCAAGCTGGTCGCTGTATGGACTGCGGGATCCCGTTCTGCCATAACGGCTGTCCGCTAGGTAATCTGATTCCCGAGTGGAATGATTTGGTGTGGCGTGACGATTGGGAAGATGCGATCGAGCGACTCCATGCCACCAACAACTTTCCAGAGTTCACTGGGCGGTTGTGCCCGGCTCCGTGTGAGACGGCCTGTGTGCTCGGTATTAACCAAAATCCGGTCACGATCAAGCAGGTCGAGGTCGAGATCATTGACCGGGCATGGGACGAAGGCTGGGTGCAACCACAGCCACCCGACCGGCTCACAGGTAAGACGATCGCGGTCGTCGGGTCGGGCCCGGCCGGCCTTGCAGCCGCTCAGCAACTTGCTCGCGCAGGCCACACGGTGGCTGTCTATGAGCGGGATGACCGAATCGGTGGCCTCCTGCGGTACGGGATCCCCGAGTTCAAGATGGAGAAGGTCCACCTCAACCGGCGCCTCCTGCAAATGGAAGCGGAGGGTGTGAAGTTTCGAGCTGGCATGAATGTCGGCGTGGACGTCACAGGTGGGGATTTGTGGCGTCGCTACGACGCCGTGGTCTTGGCTGTCGGTGCGACTGCTCGCCGTGATCTTGAGGTCCCCGGTAGAGAACTTGCGGGAGTTCACCAGGCCATGGAGTACTTGCCACTGGCAAATCGGGTCATTGAAGGGGACCTTGATTCGACGACAATCTCGGCTGAGGGCAAACACGTGATCGTCATCGGTGGCGGGGACACTGGTGCCGACTGTCTGGGGACAGCGACCCGTCAGGGCGCCGCTTCAGTTACGCAGCTAGAAATCATGCCACGGCCCACGCAGGAGCGCCCTGCCGGTCAGCCCTGGCCCACCTACCCCATGACGTATCGCGTCTCTTCGGCTCATGAAGAGAACGGCGAGCGGGTCTTTGCCGTCAGCACCAACCGGTTCGTCGATAGCGGCACGGGTGAGGTCAGCGCGCTCGAACTGGTTCAAGTTGAGATGCGTGATGGCAGGTTCGAGTCCGTGGAGGGAACGACTCAACAGATCCCAGCCGATCTAGTGCTTTTTGCGATGGGCTTCACCGGTCCAGAGAAGGGTCCGTTCATCGATCAGCTTGGTCTGGAGCTAGATGCGCGCGGCAATATCGTCCGTGACGAGACATATGCGACTAACGTGGACGGAGTATTCGTCGCAGGTGACGCAGGTCGAGGTCAAAGCCTGATCGTCTGGGCGATTGCCGAAGGCCGGGCAGCCGCCGCGGCCGTCGATAGCTATCTGATGGGAACCACCAACTTGCCCGCACCGATTTCACCATCAGCGCGACCAGTGGTTGTCTAGGTCAATGCGTCGAGCAAAGATAGTTTGTACCCTCGGACCGGCAACGTCGGAGCCGGATGTTGTTGAAGAACTCGTCCTGGCCGGGATGGATGTCGCTCGCATTAACCTGAGCCATGGTGACTATCCCGATCACCAAGAGGCGATCGATTCGGTGAGGGCCGCGACCGATAAAACGGGCCGCGGTGTCGCAGTACTTGCTGATTTGCAGGGGCCCAAGATTCGGCTGGGTCGGTTCGCCGAAGGACCCGTGACGCTCAACGTCGGCGATGAGTTCATCATCACGACCGATGATATCTCCGGCGACGCAACCCGCGCCTCAACGACCTACGCAGGGCTGGCATCCGATGTCGACGCCGGCGACCTACTGCTTATTGATGACGGGAAGATCCTACTGCGTGCGGTAGCTGTAAGGGGTAACGATGTCGTGACCGAGGTGATAGAGGGCGGCATTGTGTCGGATAACAAAGGCATCAACCTGCCCGGTGTCGCCGTTAGCGTGCCTGCTCTTTCAGAGAAGGATCGAGACGACCTACGGTGGGCACTGAAGGCGGGCGCTGACTTGATCGCACTCTCGTTCGTCAGGGAAGCCGCAGATATCACCGTTGTGCACGAGATCATGGATGAGGTCGGATGTCGTTTGCCGGTCTTGGCGAAGATCGAGAAGCCGCAAGGTGTCGACAATCTCGCCGAGATCATCGCGACCTTCGACGGAATTATGGTCGCTCGCGGCGACCTTGGAGTGGAACTTCCGATCGAAGAAGTTCCATTGGTTCAAAAGCAAGCGATCGCGATGTGTCGCAATGTCGGCAAGCCGGTGATTGTTGCCACGCAGATACTGGATTCTATGGTGACCGCGCGCCGACCTACGCGGGCTGAAGCATCTGATGTCGCAAACGCCGTATTGGATGGCACCGACGCGCTGATGCTGTCGGCTGAGACCAGCGTAGGAGACCACCCAGTCGTGGTCGTCGAGACGATGGCCCGAATCATTCGCCACGTTGAAGAACAGAGCCTGGGACACTTTCATGAAATCGACGAGATCCGGCTCGGTTCTACGGCGCGGGCACTGACGCGCGCAGCGTGTCAGGTCGGCGAGGCGGTGCGCGCCACCCACCTATGTACGTTCACCGAGACCGGACTCACGACGCGCCTAGTTGCTCGCCACCGTTCCCCAATCCCATTGATTGCCTTTACCCCCAGCCAACGAGTGCGCTCCCAACTCTCGCTTGTCTGGGGAGTCGAGACCTTCCTGACATCCCACGCGGGCACGACGGATGGGATGGTTGACCTTGTTGACCATGAACTGCTACGACTAGGGCGTAATCAGCCCGGTGATCGGGTCGTCGTCATCGCGGGAGTGCCACCGGGTATTGCCGGGACGACTAACGGTATGCGGGTACACGTGATGGGTACCCAAGAGATCGATAAACCTCACAGGTAAGTCTGTTACCTACTCCATTGCGCGGCGAGCCTCAGGATTGAGGACTCCCCATTGGATGAGCTGTTCGGCAAGCAGGCTCGGGGACTCGTCATAGATCACGGCGAGGGTTCGCAAGTCGTCTTGCCGAATCGAGAGAATCCGACCGTTGTAGTCGCCGCGCTGGGCTTGAATCGCGGCGGCGTAGCGGGCGAGTGGCCCAGCCTTCTCTGCCGGTACCTGACCGAGTCGCTCCAGATCGAGGACGAGTCGGGGTGGCGGCTCGGCCGCAGGTGCCGGTGCGGCATCGGGGAGAAGCTCCGAGACGGGCACACCATAAAAATCAGCAAGCTCAGCGAGCTTATGTACAGTCACAGCTCGGTCACCACGTTCGTAGGAACCGACGACTACAGCCTTCCAGCGCCCACCAGAGCGCTCTTCAACACCATGCAGGCTCAAACCCTGCTGTTGGCGAATTGCCCGCAGCTTTGCACCTAGCGCTTTCGCGTAGTCGCTGGCCATGCAGGCTCCTTGGGCGGGTTAGTTACGTGTGACGAACTTGATGGAATCGCTGGTGGCAGCAGACTTTACGTTACGGAGCGTGACAATGGGTATGCAACTCGAACGTCTCAAATGCACCGAAATTCTCGCGGATTCCCATTTCCTACTGTTTCTGCCCTGCAATCGCGTCATTAACGTGACCTATTCGCCGAATCGCAGCTCCGGTGCGGGTCGCAAGCGGCTCGATTGGGTCGCAGAGGTAACCTCATATATGGTAGTTAGCGTCCTTTAATGTCCGTCCTGTGAGGCGGGGAAGGGGGTTCGCGCGTGAATACGCCGCGAGTTCGCACGGTCCTTGAGGCCGAAGATATTGACCGGGTCCTTACCCGAATCTCCCACGAGATCGTGGAGCGCGCCAAAGGCGCGCAGGATCTCGTGCTCCTAGGTATTCAGACACGCGGTGTTCCGTTGGCTGACCGAATCGGTCGCAAGATCTCCGAGTTCGAGAACACCGACGTGCCGGTCGGGGCGCTGGACATCACCATGTACCGCGACGATCTGCGGCTGAGGCCCGCACGAGCCCTTGAGACTACGGCACTGCCTGACGTCGGGATCGACGGTCGCATCGTGGTACTCATCGACGATGTCCTGTTTTCGGGCCGCACAATCCGAGCAGCTTTGGATGCACTTCAGGAACTGGGGCGACCGCGGGTTGTTCGGCTCGCGGTGTTGGTAGACAGGGGACACCGTGAGCTGCCAATTCGAGCGGACTACGTCGGCAAGAACCTCCCCACCTCGCTGCAGGAATCCGTGCGGGTTCACCTGCAGGAGGTCGATGGAAGTGATGGCGTAACTCTGTCATCGGGCAGAACTGAACCTACCGGCCCGGATCGATCAGGTGGCGACGCAGCATGAACAAACACTTGCTCTCCGCGGGAGACCTGAATCGAGACGAAGCAATCTTGGTCCTGGATACGGCGGCCCAACTAGCGCAGGTTGCTGATCGTCCGGTTAAAAAGCTCCCCACTTTGCGTGGGCGAACGGTGGTGAATCTTTTCTTCGAAGATTCAACTCGTACCCGGATCTCATTTGAAGCTGCCGCTAAGCGCCTGTCAGCCGACGTGATCACTTTCAGTGCGAAGGGTTCGAGCGTCTCCAAAGGCGAGAGCTTGAAGGACACCGCACTCACTCTTGAGGCGATGGGCGCTGATGCAGTCATCATTCGCCACGGATCAAGTGGTGCTCCACATCGGCTAGCCAACGCTGGCTGGATCAATGGAAGTGTCATCAACGCTGGTGACGGGCTACACGAACACCCAACTCAGGCACTCCTGGATGCCTACACGCTGCGCGAGAACCTAGCCGGTGGACACGGCGATTTGGCTGGCAAGCGCGTCACGATCGTGGGTGATGTTTTGCATAGCCGGGTGGCGCGATCGAACGTATTGCTTCTGTCGACCCTCGGAGCAGATGTCACTCTGGTTGCACCGCCAACGTTGCTACCAGTCGGCATCGAGAACTGGCCATGTTCGGTTTCTTATGACCTCGATGCGTCGCTGTCCGACGCGGATGCGGTGATGATGCTTCGCGTTCAGCTTGAGCGAATGAACGACTCCTACTTTCCGACTGCCCGTGAATACAGCCGCCGCTATGGACTCGATCATCGTCGGATGGACATGCTCAGCGAGCAATCCATCGTGATGCATCCCGGCCCGATGAATCGCGGGATGGAGATCACCGCAGATGTGGCCGACTCAAACCGTTCAGTCATTGCTTCCCAGGTCACCAACGGGGTCAGTGTTCGGATGGCTGTGCTCTATCTACTGCTGGGCGGTAGTTCCCCGGCTCAGGTAACACCACATGAAGGGATCGATGAATGAGTCGGTTGATTATCGCCGCTGTTCGCCCGCTGGGCGAGGACGCCGTTGACATCGTGATCGATGGGAACACCATCACCGAGATGAAGCCGAGCGGGTCCACCCATCCTGATGGTGCGCGTGTGCTTGATGGGAATGGGCTCATCGCGTTGCCGGGGCTTGTCGATCTTCATACGCACCTGCGCGAGCCAGGACGTGAAGATGCTGAGACGGTTGACACGGGAACGAGAGCAGCCGCTTTGGGTGGCTTCACGTGCGTCCACGCGATGGCTAACACCGAACCGGTCGCTGATACGGCAGGTGTCGTGGAGCAGGTCTGGCGATTGGGCACAGAGGCTGGCTGGTGTGAGGTACGTCCCGTGGGTGCGGTCACCCAAGGTCTCAGCGGTCAAAAAATGGCGGAGCTCGGAGCGATGGCGTCCTCTGCGGCTCACGTTCGCGTCTTTTCTGACGACGGGAAATGCGTCGATGACGCCGTCATGATGCGCCGAGCGTTGGAGTACGTGAAGGCATTCGATGGGGTGATTGCCCAGCATGCCCAAGAGCCTCGCCTCACGGAAGGTGCCCAGATGAACGAAGGGGAACTCTCCGGGATTCTCGGGCTTCGAGGGTGGCCTGCCGTGGCAGAAGAAGCAATCATTGCTCGGGATGTCCTTTTGGCCCAACATGTTGGTAGCCGACTACATATCTGCCATGTCTCGACAGCGGGCAGTGTCGAGCTCATTCGGTGGGCCAAGTCGAAAGGGAT
>JBLHZE010000020.1:0-15275 GCA_047631015.1 Actinomycetes bacterium | reverse complement strand
AGCACCTGAGCTGCTGATCGCGGTTGTGAAATTACCGATCGAGGCAACTGATCCAGATGCTCCGACCCACTGGCTGAATGTGCATGGCTCCGATCGCCCAGGAATCGTCTCCGCGATCACGCGAGAAATCGCCGCCGCCGGTGGGAACATCACCGACCTATCGACCCGCCTTGTCGGCTCGCTATACGTGGTGAGCGCCGACGTGACGCTTCCCAAGACCAACGATGATCACGCCCTGGCGAGTAGCCTCTCGGCAATTGCTGCCAATCTCGATGTCGAGGTATCTCTGCGACCCGTCGACGACGACGATCTGTTTTAGGACTAGCGACGTTGACTGATGACATTCGCGAGCTCCTGCTCGCAGATTTCGATGGTGGTCGCGTGCGTGAGGCCGTACTGGCTCCTCACCCCGTGCTGTCCGCCCCCTGCGAGGCAGTCGATCCGGGTGCACCAGAGACAATTGCGTTGGCGGCGGATCTGATGGCCACCATGGAGGCATCCGCTGGCTGCGTGGGGCTAGCCGCGAATCAGATCGGCGTCCCCAAGCGCGTCTTCAGTCTCGACGTCAGCGGTCATGTCAAGACGCGGACAGCACATGGTCGATTCGTCCTATGCAACCCAGTGCTCGAGCAGGCGACCCGACATCAGAAGGCACGGGAAGGCTGCCTGTCAGTTCCAGACTTCACCGGCGATTTGAAGCGAGCTACGCGCGTGACGGTTCGAGGCTGGGTACCCGGGACTGGTTCGGAGGTCGTCATCACGACGGATGCGTATGAAGCGCGCGCACTGCAGCACGAGATCGACCATCTGAACGGGCTGCTCTTCCTCGATCGGGTTGCTGGCGCTCATGCGATCCACGTCCGCCAGACCTACCTGTAAGCAGGTACCCTCCAAGCTAACGCAGTCATTTGGTTGCTTCGGATGCGTCACATCAGAGCTCCGTTCCGGCTGCGCGCCCAGGTGGTGGAATCGGCAGACACGCTCGGCTTAAAACCGAGTGACTTAACGGTCGTACGGGTTCAAGTCCCGTCCTGGGCACGATGCAGTGGCGGTGGTTGCGCTGACCTCTGAGCCTGTCTTTGCTGGGATTAGTTGTGGCTGCGGGCCGTGGATAGTGATTGGCAGTTGGCGATGAGAGCCTACTAGACTGGATCCCAGTGCAGAACTGATCGGAGGGGCGCAATGCCAGCTATCGTCAACATCGCGCCAGGAGTTTTTCGAATCCCGACTGCGGGCGACTTCATCAATACGATCGTCTTCGTCGAGGAGGACGGATCGGTCACGCTCATCGACTGTGGGATCAAAAGAGCCCCCAAGCGGATCGTCTGTGGCTTGGCCGCCATCGGTAAGCACCCCAGCGATGTCCAGCGGATTTTGCTGACGCACGCACATAGTGATCACGCGGGTGGTGCAGCCGAGATGGTTCGCCGTACCGGTATCGATGGGGTAGGTGTGCACGCCGAGGACGCTGCCTTTGTCGCCGCCGGACAGCCCGCGCCAACGGATACGTCGATGTCATTAGGTCGGCTCTTCGCCAGGATAAAGCTCGGTGGGTTCGATCCGACTCCGGTATCAACCGAGCTCAGCGATGGTCAGATCCTGGATATCGCCGGTGGATTGCGGATCTATCACACTCCGGGGCATTCGCCGGGCCATATCTCGCTGGTCCATGAGCGCACCTCCGTGCTGATCACCGGCGATGCGATCTGGAATATGGCGGACCGAATGTCGTGGCCAGTCTCGGTTTTCTGCTCGTCACACAAACTCAATAAGCGGTCGTCTCACGTCTTAGGCGAGGTCGAGTACAGCACGGTGGCGTTCATTCACGGCCCCCACATCGATCAGAATGCTCGCGAGACTGTCCGCGGATTCCTGCAGCGCAAAGAGGCGTGGTAGCCCGTGGGTGGAGCAGTGGGGCACATAGTGAGTCGAGGGCTCACGTTGAGTAGAGCCTCGAACGCACGCCGAATGACGACAGCTGCGCTCTATGGTGGCGGGGGCGTGATAGGCATTAGCGCGGCCACTCTCGGAGTGCTTGTTGCGGAAGGACTGATAGCCAAGCGCATGGTCGGTTTGCGCACGGAGTCGGCACCGTATGCCGACGGTATCTACGGTCCTAGGCGCCGGGGTACATCTCTGCGGCTCGTCTTACTAGGCGACTCGGCCGCCGCGGGGCTGGGGGCAGACTCCCCGCTGGACACGGCTGGTGCCCTGCTGGCGCAACGACTCGCCGAGGCGGCAGACCGACCCGTCAAGTTGGTCGTCGTCGCATCTGTCGGCGCCCGTAGCGCCGACCTAGATGCCCAAGTGACACGAGCGTTGTTGCTGCGCCCACATGTGGCCGTCGTGATCATCGGAGTTAACGACGTCACACACCTCACGCGGCCGCAGTCGGCAATCCGCGACCTTGAACACGGCGTCGCACGCCTCGTCGATGGGGGCAGCGAGGTCATCGTCGGGACGTGCCCAGATATTGGCGCCACCAGGGTCATTCGCCAGCCGCTGCGATCAGTGGCTCGCCGGCTCTCGCGTCAACTCGCGGCGGCCCAAACAATCGCGGTCGTCGAGGCAGGCGGTAGGTCAGTTTCCCTCGGCGCCCTGGGCCCGCATTTCGAAGACAACCCTGAGGACATGTTCGCCCACGACCGAGTTCACCCCTCTTCCGTCGGCTACGAGGCAACGGCCCAAGTACTCTTGCCAGCTATTCTCAATTCCCTCACACTGCTGGAACCCGAACAGCGCCCTCCCGACGCGCACGGCGGCGAGCAAGTTGTGCCGGTCTCCATGGCGGCGATCACTGCTGTTGATCGCGTTGGTACAGAAGTTGTGGCTAGCGGAGTTGGTGGAGAGGCCCGGGGACCAAGCGGACGCTGGGCACAAGTCCGTCACCAGATTTTACGTCCGATTCGTCGAGCTGAGCCACCGATGCCACTCTCTGAGGATTCACCGCAAGAGCCCGAAGATGGGTCGGGTTCGGTGGCAGAAAACTCGAGTCCGGGAGGTTAGCTATGCGCCAGAAATTTGTCGAGAGTGAAGAGGGTTCAGCGCTAGCGGGCTCAATCGCGGACTTGTCGGCGCAGCTGAACCGCACCGCCTCATGGCTGAACTCGCTGCCCCTGCAGCGTCTGGAGCGAACGGCCGAAGGGGAGTCAATCGCCAGCAGCGCGTTCCGGATATCGACTCGGCTACTAGAGCTACAGCTCGAACTTGACCCACTGAGCTATCCGACGAATGCAAAGCTGACGTTGCCGACGGTGCGCAGTCATGGTGTCGGCAGCCAGCTCTCTGTTGTCGGCGTAGAGTTGCTTGCCGCCCTCCAGGCCACGAAAGGGTTGATGACCACAGGCGCCGCCACCTCCCGCCCGCCTGTAGACCGCGAGGTCGATTCGCGGGAACTCGTTGAGCAGCTGACAGCGTTGACGAGCGAACTTCTTGCGTTGAGAAAAAGCTAGCGAACGCGCTGTAGTGTGCCGGGTTCTGCAACTACGCGACAGGTACGAGATGGTTGCTTTGTGAGTGAGGTACGCATCCCAGCGGGCGACGGAGCAAAGACCCCTTTTCGCCGCGGAGTTCGTGAGCATGCTCTAGACGCTGCCATTCGGCAGTTGACTGAGATCGGTTGGGACCAGATTCGGTTCGGCACTATCGCCGCGCAGGTCGGTGTCAGCCGCCCCACCCTCTACGCGGAATTCGGGAACAAGGACGGATTTGGTGAGGCGCTGGTTCAGCACGAGGCGCAGCGATTCTTGACCGGGATTAATGCAGTGCTCGACGATACCCAGTTGGACACATTGTCAGCGGTGAAGGCGGCGATCGCCTTCACCCTGGTTGAGGCCGATCAGAGTCCGGTCACCAGAGCGATTCTCACCTCCGGAACTGTCGATGGGCGAACCTCGGACTCACTACTTCCGTTCATCACGACCAGGGCGGGGCCGATTATGGCATCGATGAATGGCGGCCTCCTTGTCTGGTTCTCGAGGCAGTGCGTTCAGACGCCCTCAGAAGAAATTGCCGAAAGTGTGGACATCATCGTTCGGGTCGTGGTGAGTCACTTACTCGTACCGGTCGGTGACAATAAGGTCACGACAGACAAGATCAGTCGGCTCGCCGCTAGGCTCCTGCCGGAGCTCGTCGCTAGCGAGCTAAAGGCCTCGAACGGCCCGCCGACCACGGACTGAAGCAGGAGGCGTCGGATTGGTCGTTACGCGTCAGGTAGCAGTCGCGGCGGGTTGTTCATACGCGGCAATCTCTGGGCGCAGGGATTCCACCAGATCAGAGAGCTGGGAGCAGGATGCCAGTGTCAGCGTGGCAGTCATATCCGTTCGGGATCTTGTACAGGTACTGCTGGTGATGTTCCTCGGCAAAGTAGAATTCCAGGCCGGATGCGGGGCGAATCTCGGTGCTGATTGGGTCGAAACCTTTGCCGACGAGTACGTCGTTGTAGGCATCGCGGGTGGCATCTGACAGTCGCTCCTGGTCAGCCGTCGTCCAGTAGATGGCGCTGCGGTATTGAGTGCCAACATCGTTACCCTGCCGGAAGACCTGAGTGGGGTCGTGGTTTTCCCAAAACACTTTGAGGAGCTGATACGTGGAGACTTCTGCGGGCTCGTAGGCAACCATTACGGCCTCGGTGTGTCCGGTACGGGCGGTGCATACCTCCTCATACGTCGGGTTAGGGGAGAACCCACCCTGGTACCCGACTGCGGTCGTGACGACACCCGGAACCTGCCAGAACTTGCGCTCCGCACCCCAGAAGCAACCCATTGCAAAGTAAATTACCTCAGCCGTCTCAGACCAGGGGCCTTCAAGGCTAGTTCCGAGCGCTGCATGTCGGGCAGGAACGCTGTGCGCTCGGGTCCCACGCCCTGGCATTGCGTCTTCTGGACTGATCATGCTTCGCTTTGCCGAACCGAATAGCCAACTCATCCTATGAGTCTGCGCTAGCGGAGCCGAATGCGCAACGTGCTCCTCAATCCGGTGTAGTGCCGTGTGTTCCAATACCGATATGTATCTTCTCGACATCAGGGGTGCACGCCTCTCGTGGCGAGAGATCATTAAGCCTTCGAGTCTGCAGACGTGAGTGAATCGCATCGATCTGGCCGGTTAGTGTCGCTGGCCAAGCGGCTTCCTTGGTTTCGTGGTTTGCCGCGCGAAGTCGGGGTTCTTGCAGGGATCGCATTCTGCGTTGCGTTGGGCTTCGGTATCGTCGCGCCGGCTCTGCCAGTGTTCGCGCGCACCTTCGGCGTTTCGGCATTCCTCGCTGCAGCTGTGATCAGCGTATTCGCCTTCATGCGGCTGATCACAGCGCCCGCTGCGGGTGGGCTCGTCAATCGAATAGGCGAGCGGGTCGTCCTGTCAGCGGGACTCATTATTGTTGCGGTCTCGTCCCTGTTGGCTGGGTTTTCCCAGACCTACAACCAGTTGCTCGTCCTTCGAGGCGTTGGCGGGATCGGCTCTGCAATGTTCACCGTCTCGGCGATGGCCTTACTACTGCGGACGGCGGGACCGAACCAGCGCGGCCAGGCTTCCAGCGCCTTTCAGGCGGGCTTCCTGTTCGGCGGAATCACCGGCCCAGCAGTCGGCGGGATTGTTGTTGGGATCTCAATTCGAATGCCGTTCTTCGTCTATGCGGCAACTTTGGCGGTTGCAGCGGTCGTCGCCATTGTGTTCCTTCGCACACCGGAGCAGATCCGTGCCGAGCAAGAGCAGGAGCAACGCGATCAGGCTGAGCTGAACAGCAGCACTGAACCAGTAGACCCCCAAAGCGACGATTGTGATCCGAGAACTGCTTATGACTTATCTGAATATCCGCCAATGCGAGACGCGGGCCCAGCGGAACCCGACTCCGAAACGGAAGATCAGGATGACGAAGACGCGGCTCGCGAGCATGTGACGCTCCTTGCTGCGTTGCGCAATGGCGGCTATCGGGCGGCCTTGATGGCAAACCTCGTCAACGGTTTCGTGACCTTCGGAATCCGAACGTCACTCGTGCCACTGTTCGTCGTGGAATCGCTGCTGCGTGGGCCAGGGCTTGCCGGAGTTGGCTTTTTGGTCGCGGCCGCAGCCCAAGGTGTCGCGCTCATCTTCGCTGGGCGAATTACCGATCAACGCGGCCGGAAGCCAGCTCTGATCATTGGTATTGCAACCACGCTAGTTGGTGTTCTTGTGCTGACATTGGCTAACGATCCAGTGGTTTTTGTCATCGCCATGGGAGTGACCGGAGTCGGAACGGCGTTCCTGGGGTCTGCACCGGCAGCGATTGTTGGCGATGTCATGGGCAAACAGCGCGGCGGAACGGTCGTCGCAGCCTTCCAAATGACCGCTGATGTTGGCGCGATTGCCGGACCGCTGATAGCCGGACTCATAGTGGATCAACTCGGCTACCACTGGGCATTTGCCTCTGCCGTGGTTGTCTGTGCCTTTGCGCTCTTTGTTGCGCTCACCATGCCGGAGACCAAGCAGCCGGAGACGGCAGCGGCTAAGTAGCCATGTGCAATCCCCGCCTTCGTCTCCCATCCGTTCTGCTGTGCCCATAGTGCTAGGCCGACCGCGTTGCTAATACTGGCAATGGGTGGGCAGGAACCGGCAGGATAGCGGCTATGTCACTGTCACCCGAAGAGCCCGCATCCCCGCTTCCCGATGGCCTCGTCTTGGGGATCGACATCGGCGGAACAAAAATCGCCATCGGCTTGGTGGACAGTGACGGCAACGTCCTGGCGGTGGATCGGACACCGTCCCCCGCGAAGAAGCTCGGTGACGCGATGTGGGATGCCCTCAACCGGCTCGCAGATAGTGTCCTGGATGCTGCCGGTAACCCGGAGCTAATCGGCGTTGGTGTTGGGTGTGCTGGTCCGATGATCTGGCCGGAAGGAATTGTTTCGCCAACGAATATCATCGGATGGCGCGAGTTCCCGCTGCGCCGCAAACTGCAGGAACGATTTCCCGGAATTCCGGTCCGGTTACACAACGACGCAATCTGTATGGTTATTGCCGAGAACTGGAAAGGCGCCGCGCAAGGTCATCAGAACGTTCTGGGCATCGTTGTTTCTACCGGCGTCGGCGGTGGCCTGATTAGTGACGGAAAGCTGCTGAATGGTGGCTTCGGCAATGCAGGCCATATTGGCCACATCGTCGTCGACCCGAACGGCCCTTCCTGTCGCTGCGGCGGCCGCGGGTGTCTGGAAGCAATTGCTCGCGGGCCGGCCACATCCGCGTGGGCGGTCGAAGAGGGATGGTCACCCATGACGCCCGGGGATCCAGCAAGCGCAGAGACGCTAGCCAAAGACGCCCGTGAAGGGGATCCCATTGCGATTGAAGCGTATGGGCGGGCTGGACAGGCCCTGGGAGTTGGGCTCGCATCCGTTGCGTCACTACTTGATCTAGATATCGCCGTAGTGGGAGGCGGGCTCTCACAAGCGGGTGATCTTTTGATGGGCCCAGCCAAGCGAACCTTCGCCGAACACGCTGGGATGACCTTTGTGAAGCGAATGAAGATCGTCACGGCCGATCTCGACCAAGAGGCCGGAGTCGTTGGGGCCGCTGCGCTATTCGCACACGGTGGCCGATACTGGAATACTGACTAGTCGGACAAAGCCATACTGGCTAGCCCGGCAGAGCCACACTAAGGATCTCGACGGACATCTGGGTACCGTTCGGTAGGTCATAAGACACTGTCTGGCCAACCTCGTGCCCGAGCACGGCCGAGCCGAGCGGCGATGTTGGTGAGTACACGTTGATGTCGCTATGCGCATTCTCTTCACGCGAACCCATGAAGAATTTCTCCGCGTCACCGTCCGGGAAGCGAACCTCGACGATCGTGCCGTGCGTTGCTTTCCCCTCGCCAGCGTCCGCGGGGGTACCTATATTCGCGCGGTCAAGGAGCTGTTTGAGTTGACGGATCCGGGCCTCATTCTTGCCCTGGTCGTCCTTGGCTGCGTGATAGCCGCCGTTCTCCTTGAGATCGCCTTCATCCCGGGCCGCCTCAATCTTTGCCACGATCTCTGCGCGGGTCGGGCCTGATCGTTCGTCGAGTTCAGCCTGCAGTCGATCGAAGGCGTCTTGGGTCAGCCAGGTCTCGGTCGCCTCGGTCACGACGGCCTCCATGGTTGCGGTGGATTTGATGTGCCGGGCGGAAACTGCCCCGGCACTACATATAGGTTACCGGGTGTATCGCACCCAAGTACCTCAACTGTGAAAGCTAGTGATCTCGTCGCTAGCGGGTAGGTCTCCTGTGAATACTCTGGCCCGGGTGGGATCGTGATATTCGCGTATCCGACATCCTGTCGATATTTGTCTTGGGCTCGCACGACACATTCTGCGGTCGTCGACGCGGCTCGGCGAATTTCAAAGCTCACTGTGCTGTGTTGGGCATCGACGGCATTCCACGCTAGTAACTTCCAACGGATGTCGGGATTAGCCACCCGATTAGCGGTCACGCCCCCGAATATCCCGAGTGAGATGCAGAGGATTGCTGAGAGGCCAATTGCCCAGCGCGGCGTGCGGCGATAGCCATACCGATCCTTGAGACGCGGCGAAAGCTCACTCAGCTTGGTCGACTCTGTGGATGACATTGACCCCATTGTCCGTCATCGAACCTTGCGCGTGTTGTCATGGTGGCGTGATTTCGGACTTTGGCTTCTCGCTCTTCGCCCGTCTCGTAGGAGCTGGTGACCCAAATCCAACCCCGTCGGGGGGTTTGGAGAGCATTGCGCCGGCCGTTGACCCGGACTCCGTGACACCGGGAATGACGGGGTTCATCGTATTTGTATTGCTCATACTGGCTGCCGTCGTTCTGTACTTCTCGCTACGCAAACAGCTGAAGCGGGTTGACTTTCCCGATGATCCGGTTGGTGAGCCAGGTACGGAATCGGACTCACGAGACGCAACGCAGGGGTAGCGTTACAGCGACGCCTACCGTATCGACGCCTTGGGATCGGTGCCAGAGGGAGTTTCGGTCGGGCTCTGCGAAGAGCCATCGGCTTGGATGTCGGTCCGAATTCCTAGTCGCCAACTGGCGCTAGAGCGGGTCGCAAGTACGTCGGCAAGTTCAGAGACAGTCTTCGGTTCGTCCAGCAAAAACCCTTGACCAATCCGGTAGCCCATCGAGATCAGCGCCTTGCGCTGTTCTGGTGTCTCGATACCCTCGGCGATAACCTCCGAAAGGTTCATTGAGGCGCTGAGTTCTCTGATGGCCTGGGCCAACCCGAAGTCGAAGTCGTTAGGCAAACCCGCGACAAACTCTCGGGCGAGTTTCAGCCCGCTGACAGGGAGCGTCCGAAGGTAGTGCAGCGACGCCCAGCCGGTTCCGAAGTCGTCGATAAACACCGCCACGCCGAGGGCGGCAATCGCGCGCAGTTGTTCGCCGGGCGCTCCATCATCGGGCATGAAGACGCTCTCAGTCACCTCAATAATGACATTCTCGGCGGGGACCTTAGTCGCGGCAAGCGCTTGAGCCAGAGCATCGGCAATGTTGTCGCTCTGCAGCTGCCGGCCGGAGATATTGATCGAGATTTTGCATTGCCTGTGCTCAGGGAATCGGTTAAGCAGGTCGGCGAAGTCTTGCAGCGCGGTGCGCATCACGAACCGGCCAATCTCAACGATTGTGCCTTCTTGTTCGGCGATACCGATGAATGTCTTTGGGCGAAGTTCTCCGCGAGTCGGGTGCGCCCAGCGAACGAGTGCCTCGGCGCCAACGACTGCATTAGTGGTGAGTTCGGCGATGGGCTGGTATTTAACGAAGAGCTCATCGCGAGCCAGTGCGCCGCGGAGCTGGTTGGATAGCGAGAGGCGATCTGTTGCATCATCGCGAAGGTCGGTCTCGAAGACTTTCACTTGGCTTTTGCCAGCGAATTTGGCGTCATACAAGGCGATATCAGCATGGCGCTCCGTGTCTGCCGCGTCGGTCGAACCATCGTTCATCGCGATCCCGATACTCGCCCGACTCACGACCTCAGTTCCTGCGAGCTGGATTGGCTGCTTCATCGCTGTCAGGACCCGATCGGCAACAAGCTCAGCATGTTCGGGAGTAGTTGCACTCTCCAGGATGGCCGCAAACTCGTCCCCGCCGAGCCGAACCGGGGTATCGCCCTCCCGCATACAGGTCACTAAACGGTTAGCGACCACGCGTAGCAGCTCATCACCGGTCGGATGCCCCAACGAGTCGTTTACCTGCTTGAAGTCATCGAGGTCCATCATGAGCACCGCAAAGGGCTGGCCAGAGCGCCGGCTGCGTGCCGCCGCGCGCGCCATCTCTCGGCGAAAGACGATTCGGTTATTCAGTCCGGTGAGCTCATCGTGGAAGGCCTGATAGGTGAGCTTTTGTTCTAACAGATAGCGGTCGGTGACGTCATGCAAGGTGACGACGTACTGGTTCTCTTTCTCTACCCAGGTGACATTGACCTCAACACGTTGTTCGGGTGGCTGTGATGGGTCGACGACGTCTTCTTGAGGATTCGGGGTGAAGTCAACGTCCCTGCGCCTACGCATCACCAGCTCACCCTTAGATTCGTACTGCGCGCGAGCTCGATCCAGTAAGCCGATAGCTGCCTGCTGGTCCTGAAAAAGTTTCGGCCAGGAGGACCCGAGGACATCCGTGGTTGATTGCCCTGCCAGATCCCTAATCGCCTCTGTCACGTATCGAATCGATTTCTTATCGTCCACGAGAGTGATCACATCGCTGGCATTGTGAAGGAGGAGTTGCAGGCGCTCTGTGGTTGCCCGTTCTACGACACGTTTGGAGAGTGCGATCCGTTCTAGTGCCATACCGAGGCTCTGGCCGAGCACTGAGAGCGAGGCTTGGGCGGGCCCGCCGAATGATTCGGGGGAGTCGATGACGAGGCGACGAGGCGGTTTACTACCGGGGATTGACACAACGGTTCGATATCGCGTCTCGCCGTTTGGAAGGCGGACGCGCCCCCCACGTGGGTCGAGCCCGGCACTTGCCAACTCGTCGTTGGTTCCCAGAACGCACGTGACATCGCTTTGTTCTACGAGTCGTGAAGCCCAGTCACTCAGTCGATCGTTCACCGATGCGAGGTCAGTTATCCGCATAAGTGCCGCGTTGATGTCACCTAGCAAGTGCTCTCGTCTGACGGCTTCACGATAACTCTGGATGATCAAATTGATGCGAAACCCTAGGAGAACTGCGAGGGTGACCGTGAGAACGATGAACGGCCGACCGTTGGTGAATTCCCGTCCACGCCCTTCAGCAAGCCAGAGCAAGACTGCTGGAAGCAGGAGTGATGACCCCATGAGCACGAGCACCCGTGCGCGCGACGCGAGCGCAGCATCGACGTCGCCCGCCGGTGGACTGATTGCCGTGGGATCAAGGACGGCTGCTCCGGCAAGCGCAAAGAAGACCAGAGTTCCCCCATACGTGAGATCGGTCGTGAGGTCGAACGAGAGCAGTGTCGTGGGTAGGAATGCGCTCAGGCCTACTGTTCCGACCCCGGCCATGATCGCAAGACCTGGTGCCAGGATCCGGGCCGAACGGTTAATTGATCGACTCGTCGAGAACCATATACGCACGCTGACCGAGAGTAGGACCAGATTCCCAACGCTGATCGCCACGAGAGTTGGTAGCTGTCCTGCCTGCAGCTCTGAGTCGAACCAGAACGGATAAACCAGGAACTGGGCGTAGACCATTGTTGCTGCGACGAAGACAATGGCCGAATCAAGCAGAGTGCTGGCGTTGGAGGTATTGCGGCGCCGACGGTTTACAAAGAGAAGCGCGGCGAGAATGAGCAAGACGAGAATCGAGGAGTACAGCAGTCCGCCGAGTAGTGACTCTGCGGTGGTTGTGGCAGTCATCGCAGGTCTGAAACCCCGGATCACGGTGATGATCGCAGATAGCGCGATTGCCGCCGCCACACAGAGCCACGCGGAGCGCGCCCACAAATGGTGACGCGAGACCGTGGCTAGCACGACCGCCGTTGCTGTCAGGGCGAAGAGAGTCCAAAGAAGCTGGCCAGCCAGCACCGAGTGCGTTGCGATGCTGTAGGTCACAATCCATACGGCAGAGACGAGAAGCCAGATATTGCGCGATCGAGTAGTGCGCATGCAACCTCCCTCCACCGCTGGCATTCTCCATCCTGATCGTCCCCCAGATGGCACACATTTAGCAGTCTGAGTTGCGTTGGTTCGATGGGTATCTGCTGGGTGAAGTACGGTTGGCTCCGTGTTCAGATACGCCATGTCGCGCCGATGGATCGGTTGGCACGTCTTCTGCCTGTTTCTGGTGGTGGTCTTAACGACTTCTGGAGTATGGCAGTGGAACGTCGCGGTCAGTAGTACAGGGCTTGACGGTGAGTCGAACGTCAACATCCGGAACCTTGTTTATGCCATGCAGTGGTGGGTATTCGCGATCTTCGGCGTGTGGTTTTGGCTGCGATTCCTACGCGATCAACGCGATGCGGATCGTGAGGAAGCCGCATTGGCGGAGGACAAAGTGGCGGGCACCGATACTCCCCAACCAGGAGCTCGGGAGGTGGGGCGTGCGGCAGCGAACCAGCATGGCAGCGGGAGCAAATCAACGAGCGGTTCCTCTGCCATGGTCGAGAAGAACGCCTCCCCTACCCTGGCTCCTATCTCGCTGGACGATTCCGCCGAAGTCCGGCGACGTCGATCGCGGGCGCGGGTGGAGCCCACGTTGGAGGAGCGAAAGGACCGTTCCCTGGCAGATCCGACATCGGACTCGGATAGTGTCACGCCCAGCGGGCAAGATAACCGAACAGTCACGGAAAGGTAATTCTGAGGATGACGGGCGCACTTCTTCGTTTCCGGATTATGGCTTGGGTAACGGGTGTTTTTCTGCTAACCCTGACGATCTGGCTCATTCTTGGATACACCGTGCTGGGCTACGGTGATGGCGCGGTGAAGCCAGCCGCGTACAGCTTGATGTGGACCGGTCACGGTTGGTTGTACTTCCTCTACCTGATCACGGCGGTAGATCTGACGTTCCGGATGCGCTGGTCAATTATCGCGACGATTGGGATCCTGGTCGCCGGAACAATCCCGCTGGCGTCGTTCTTCGCCGAGCGCTGGGTGACAAAGCGAGTTCTAATTCAGCTTTCGCAGTTACCGAATCCGAACGCAGCGTCCGTGTCCCCGCGAGATCAGGGACAACAGCCGACGAGCACTGCCTAGTTTCTAGGCCGGACTAATTGATGGTCAAGAGCTTTGCGCCTGGGTCCAGGAACCAGACGATACGGTTATAGCAGCCGAACGCACAGAAGCCGCCTAACCTTCTTCCTACCAACTTTCTGGTGGCAGCAAGGTTAAGCGGCTTCTTCGGTCTACCGACTCCCTAAGGCTTCAGCTGACCTCTCGGATCAGGTGATTGTGATCTTATGCCATTTCGATGTCATATAGTTATTGCCACAGAGGATCTTGATCCTTAGCTTCTTCTTACCTGGAGCGAAGTCCGAGAAATGCATACTGCAATCTCCGTTCGCGGCGAGACGCCGCTTTGCGTGGACCTTGGCAGATGTACCTGCAGTTCCGACACCGGCTACTAGTGCTGCTAGCCCGGTCGCCCAAACGACACGAGCCCCCACCGCAGATCGCGCTGCAGCAGGGGCTCGGAACGAATGAAATGGTTTACACCACGTTGGTCTGTACTACTTTACTTTGATCTTCACGGGACTCGAGAATTGGTTTCCGCCGTTTCCAGGATTGACGATCTTCATCCTGAGCTTGTGATTACCTTTGTCGTACAGCACCACATGCATCTTGCAGTCGCCGTTGCTGGAGATCCTTCGGTTGGCGTGGACGGCCACACCTTTTTCTTGAAGCTTGATCTTCATTCCCGTCCAGTCACCGCTGCCGTTCTTGATTTTGCACTTGTACTTGAATGTTTGGCCAGCCTTAACCTTGCTCGGAACGGAATTTTTCTTGAAGAGACCTCCCGGATTTGAGTCAGCTTGCGCCGAGCCTGCGCCAACGATCCCAATCCCTGCGCCGAGTAGGGCTGTCGCCGCACCTGCAGCAGCCAACCGAGTAACTCTAGATGCTTGTTTTCCTCGCTTGCTTTCTTTTGATTTCATGTGAGTTTCTTCCCCTATCATCGGATCCCGCTGTGGTGCGGGGTGAATCAATGCTCTCACAATTGTTCGTGAAAAGCCGAGCAGACGCGGTATAGGAAGCCGCGCGAGGCTGTTCGGGCGACCCCCTGTCAGGGATTACTCGAAGACCTCCTCAAGGAAGTATGAAATGTATTTGTCGGCGCGGCGGGTCGCTTCAGCGTCGTATAGCAATGCCGTCGGCGCCTCGCCACTTCGTATTTCGAGGTTGTCCTCCGCTTTCAGGCTGAATGCATGCTTCTTTTGGCCAAAGAGCATCCATTGATAGTCAGTCGCCGAAGCGTCAAACTCTCGGATCACAGCCGTGACTGCCTCTAAGGGATTGAACGGGTCATCGGTTCCCTGGAGTATCAATACCTTCGCATTTCCTACGTGTGGCTCGATCATGGGCAGCGGGCGTAGCTGCCAAGGCAACGCGACCCCCCACTCAAGAATGGCGCCGCGAAGATCAGGAATCCGTCGAGCCATGTCTAGGGCTAGCATCCCGCCACTGGAATAGCCGATGACTGCTGTTCGCGATTCGTCTACGTCGCTTCTGATTTGAGCCTTCTTAAGTGCAGTGGCCGCCCGATCAACCCCCATCGTCCTGTCGTTGAAGAACGGCATAATCATCTGGGTCGCATCCGGGCCCGTCTTGGGCATAGCGCGATTTCCATACAGATCGATACAACAGGCGACATAACCCAAGGCGCACATCGCCTGGGAATCCTTCTCCGCGTACTCCGTAGCTCCGTGATAATCCGGAACGACCATGACGACCGGCAACGGTTTGTCGACGTTGTCCGGCAGGTAGTAGCTATCCTTGTAGGTGATTCCCTTGTAGGCGTATTCTACGTATTCGTGGCGCATAACCTAGCTTTCAAGTGGTGGTTGCTCTTTAGTACCCATCACAATAGCGCTCAAAACAGATTGCTTGCACAAGTGAATGGCGCCAAACCCACTGCGGGTTGGCGCAGCTCTTTTGAGTTAGTGTCGGCTAGGTTGATGAGGCCTGGTAGATGTTCTCGATCGAGTTGTTGAGGGTCTCGTCGAACTCCTCATCAGATTGTTGCGCGGTCAGGCCCTGCGTGTGTGCACGGGAGAAGCTAGCAACCACGCCATGCTGGCGGGAGAGGCGCTCGTTTGCTTCGTCGCGGCTGTAGCCACCGGAAAGCGCTACCACTCGAAGAACGTTCGGATGGGCGACCATCGCTGCAT
>JBLHZE010000019.1:0-15360 GCA_047631015.1 Actinomycetes bacterium | reverse complement strand
TCCGGCAGCAAAACAATCTTTGGTCAGTGGAAGCTGACCAGCCGACAAGGTGACGGGGAGCCAAGTCCGAATTGGATTCCGTCGGCGAATGCGGCAGTACGGATCCTCGCCAAGAAGATCAACGGAGAGCCCATGGGGAACCTGGGAGATGTGATTGGTTCAACGATGACTGCTCACTTTGTCGGTGGGTGCGTGATCGGCGACAGTGCAGAGACCGGCGTTATCGATGCCTATCAGCGGGTGTATGGCTATCCAGGATTACATGTGGCGGATGGTGCGGCTGTGTCGGCCAACCTCGGTGTGAACCCGTCGCTGACGATCACTGCGCAATCTGAACGAGCGATGGCCCTGTGGCCTAACAAGGGTGAGCGAGATCCTCGACCACCACTCGGGGGGGCATATGTCCGAATTGCACCCAGCGAACCAAACGCTCCTGTCGTACCGCCAACGGCCCCAACCGCGTTGAGATTGCCGTTAGAGGTTATTTAATCTCTGCACGACCCTTCCCCAGTGCGCTAGCGTTCTCTACGCAGCATCACCTACTGAAAGGGTCCCATCGTGTCGACACCAAACCCGCCGTCCTCCGACGGTAACGAGGGTTCAGTTCCTCCTGCCCCTCCGCCACCACCACCGCCACCCCCACCACCACCACCACCGCCACCACCAGGTGGGGTCGGCGGTCCGCCTCCGCCGCCACCGCCGCCCGGCTACCCCGGAGGTGCCGGAACTGCCCGCAGTACTAATCCGCTGGCTATTGCCTCGCTAGTTGTGTCGCTGATCGGGCTATTGTGCTGTGGCTTGGGTTTCATCCCGGGAATCGCTGGCATCGTGCTCGGGGTCCTAGCGAACAAGCAGATTGCCCAGACTGGTCAAAATGGTGCGGGTATGGCGAAAGCGGGCATCATTATTGGTGCAGTCGTTATCGTGTATGCAGTTTTCATCCTGATCCTCCAGGCTGTGAACGGCAGCGGTGGTTTCTACTACACCGGATAAGCACTCTGTAAGAACACACAACGGTGGTCCCGGCAGTGATGCCAGGGCCGCCGTTGTTTATGCGGGCACTAGTGTTTGCCCATGCCCGGAGAACAGACAGTCCTCGTTATTGACTTCGGTGCGCAGTATGCGCAGCTCATCGCACGGCGAGTGAGAGAAGCGAACGTGTTCTCCCAGGTAGTCCCTTATACCGAGAGCGTCGCGGACCTGATGGCGCGTGAGCCCTCGGCGATTGTGCTCTCCGGTGGACCCTCCAGTGTGTACGCCGAGGACGCCCCACGCGTGGATCCGGCCCTCTTCGACCAAGGCGTACCGGTTCTTGGGATCTGCTACGGCTTTCAGGTAATGGCCGAGGCACTCGGTGGCGAGGTGGCCCAAACTGGTGAACGTGAGTTCGGTCGTACTCCGTTGAGCGTCGGTCGCAACGAATCGGTGCTCTTGGCCCATCAACCGCCGGATTCACATGTGTGGATGTCCCACGGTGATTCAGTTGAGCTAGCACCGGATGGTTTCGTTGTGACCGCATCGACGCCGGGGGCACCCGTGGCCGCGTTCGAGAACACCAGCCGCAGGCTGGCCGGTGTGCAGTTCCATCCGGAGGTGATCCACACCGAGAGCGGGCAGATGCTGCTCCGCCAGTTCCTCCATGAAATCGCTGGCCTCGATGGAGGCTGGACGATGGATAACGTGATCGCTGAGCAGGTCGCGGTGATCCGCGAGCAGGTGGGTACTGGGCGGGTTATCTGCGGTCTTTCTGGAGGTGTCGATTCCGCCGTCGCGGCCGCCCTCGTCCAGGAAGCAGTGGGGAATCAGCTGACCTGTGTATTTGTCGATCACGGGTTACTGCGTGAAGGTGAAGCTGAGCAAGTTGAGCGCGACTACGTTGCCGCTACCGGTGTGCAATTAGTGGTCGTGGATGCTCAACAGCGCTTTCTCGATGCGCTAGCTGGGGTGAGTGACCCGGAACAGAAGAGGAAAATCATCGGGCGCGAGTTCATTCGCGTCTTCGAGCAAGCAGCTCGCGACATCGTCTCCGGTGCAGGCGCACACGGCGAGGAGGTTGAGTTCCTCGTACAGGGGACTCTGTACCCAGATGTCGTTGAGTCCGGTGGGGGAACGGGTGCCGCCAATATCAAGAGCCACCACAATGTTGGCGGGCTCCCGGATGACCTGCAGTTCACACTTGTCGAGCCGCTGCGGTTGCTCTTCAAAGATGAAGTCCGGGAGGTGGGACTACAACTCGGGCTCCCGCCGGAGATTGTCTGGCGCCACCCATTCCCAGGGCCTGGATTGGCCATTCGAATTGTTGGGGCGGTCGATGCGCAACGACTCGAGATCCTGCGTGCAGCGGACGCGATTGCCCGTGAGGAGCTTACGGCTGCGGATCTGGATCGAGATGTCTGGCAGTTCCCCGTTGTCCTGCTGGCCGATGTGCGCTCGGTGGGTGTTCAAGGCGACGCCCGTACCTATGGATATCCGATCGTGCTGCGTCCCGTCTCGAGTGAGGACGCGATGACAGCGGATTGGACGCGGCTTCCCTACGACGTCGTCGCGCGGATCTCTAACCGGATCACCAATGAAGTGCCCGACATCAATCGCGTGACGCTGGACGTGACGAGTAAGCCACCGGGCACGATCGAGTGGGAGTAGCGAAAATTTCTACGTCAGGGGATGTGCTGGTTCACCACGTCACCAGAAGTCGGTAACGACGACGTGTCAGTACCGAGAGTCTGCCGATCTGTCACCTAGAGGTCGTTAGGCAGTATCGGCCACCATGAACCCTTCAGCGAGCCGACCTGGTGGCAATCCACCGGCGGCGGCAATCGATTCACCCCAACTGCGCAGTCGGTCGGTGAGGTCGTCGAGGTGGGCCGTTTGCGAGGTGTGTGCCTGCAGGGCGGCAATCTTGGTATCGAAGCGGTCAGTGATGTCGACGATGTGATTCGGCTTATCGGTACCGAGCACCCAGACTTCGGGGACAGCCCACTCTTCAAGTCCCTCGTCGGAGAGTAGCGTCGGATGGGCAAATGGATTGCGGGCATCTGGGTAGACGGCTTGAATGGCGGCTTCCCCCGCGGCGAGGTGGTCGGGATGTGAGGCATAGATCCGTTTCCAGTTGCGCTCTGGGGACTGCATGATGACCCGGTTCGGTCGCACCTGACGAATCACGCGGCTGATATCTCGCCGCAGACGATGGCTCACGGTGAGTTCTCCGTCCTTGTATCCGAGGAACCGAACGTCCGAGACACCACAACAGGCTGCGGCAGCAACCTGCTCGCTGCGACGGATCCCAGGGATTTCACTGCGAGGAACAGTCGGGTCGAAGCCGCCCGCGTCGCCGTCGGTGATGATGCAGTACGTCACGTCAATACCTTGTTCGCAGAACTGGGCGATAGTGCCGCCTGCTCCGAAGTCAACATCATCCGGGTGCGCGGTGATGACGAGCACGCGCTCGACCTCAGAGTCTGGAAGCAACGTTCTATCCCTTCGGGTGATCTATCCGCTTTTTCAGTCTGGCATTCCGTCAGTTTTGATCAGAACTATGGCTGATGAGCGCGAAACCAGTCCTACCACCTAGCAATGGTAGGGCGCGTGCCTTCAGTCGATATCTGACCGTTGCTTATCGGATTGATCCTGGCAACTAGGATCGAGTGATGGCTGACCCGTTGCTGGACGATTTGAACGATCGTCAACGCGAGGCAGTCGTACATGAAGGCAGCCCGCTACTAGTCGTGGCTGGTGCTGGTTCCGGTAAGACCCGCGTACTGACTCGCCGTATCGGTCATGTCGTTCGGGATCGCTACGTGGCGCCGCACGAGATTCTCGCAATCACGTTCACCAATAAGGCTGCCGCCGAGATGCGCGAGCGGGTGGTTGAGTTGGTGGGATCACGGGCTGCAGCGATGCAGGTCTCGACGTTTCACTCGGCCTGCGTGCGAATCCTGCGTCGCGAGGCACCCAATCTTGGCTTGCCGACGAACTTCTCGATCTACGATTCAAACGACTCCCAGCGCCTTTTAGCGAATATCTCCAAAGAGCTTCACCTTGATACCAAGCGCTATACCCCGCGCGTATTGGCCTCGGCGATCTCAACTCAAAAGAACGAGTTGATTGATGCCGAAACATTTGCGGGTATGGCAACCAGTCCGCCGGATAAAATTACTGCGGATGTCTTCACGAGGTATCAAGAGCGGTTGCAGCGCGCAGGAGCCGCAGATTTCGATGACCTGATCGCCCATACCGTGACTCTGCTGCAGGCTTTTCCCGACGTTGCCCGCCGCTACCGGGAGCGCTTCAGACAGGTCCTCGTCGATGAGTATCAAGACACCAACCACGCGCAGTACGTGCTCGTTCGGGAATTGGCCGGACACTCGATGGCGATCGGGGGAGGGGCAAACCCGACAGCCGACTTGGGCGTCGCTGAGCTATGCGTGGTGGGTGATGCAGATCAGTCGATCTATGCATTCCGGGGAGCAACAATTCGCAATATTGACGATTTTGAGCAGGATTACCCAGACGCCGCAGTGGTGTTACTTGAACAGAACTATCGATCAACCCAAACCATTCTGAGTGCTGCAAATGCGGTGATTTCTCGAAACGCGGATCGTCGGGCGAAACACTTATGGACTGCTGCCGGTGCGGGTGACCAGATCATTGGCTACGTCGCCGACGACGAGAACGATGAAGCCGCGTTCGTGGCGAATGAAGTGCTGGATCTGGTCAACTCGGGAAAGTGTAGTGCGGAAGATATCGCTATCTTCTACCGGACGAACGCCCAATCGCGTGCGGTGGAAGAAGTGCTGATCCGGCTCGGTTTGCCGTACCGAGTGGTCGGGGGGGTGCGGTTCTACGAACGCCGCGAAGTACGGGACATCGTTGCCTACCTACGGGTACTGGTGAACCCGCACGACGATATAGCGTTGCGACGGATCGTCAATACTCCGCGGCGTGGGATTGGGGATACAGCTATCGGCGCGATTGAGGCGATCGCGAGTCGTGAGCGCATCTCTTTTGGTGACGCGCTGCGGCTGGTTGACGACACGACCGGACTGGCCAAGCGGTCAGTGAAGTCGATCCAGGTATTTGTTCAGATGATGGATCACCTCCGCGGCGAATGGCGTGGGGGTCTAGGTGCTGGTGATCTCGTGCACGAGATCTTGGAACAGACTGGCTATCTCGTGACCCTCAAAGAGAGCCGTGACCCGCAGGATGAGGCGAGGCTTGAGAACCTCACCGAACTTGAGTCGGTCGCGGCGGAGTTCGAGCGGGACTACCCAGGGACGAATCTTGAGGACTTTTTGGAGCGGATCTCCCTGGTTGCCGACGCTGACGATATTCCGGATGCGGCTGGTGGCCTGCTCACTCTGATGACACTGCACACGGCAAAGGGGCTGGAGTTTCCGGTGGTTTTCCTGACCGGGATGGAGGAGGGAATCTTCCCCCATCAGCGCGCGTCGGACCGCAATGAGATGGAAGAGGAGCGGCGCTTGGCCTACGTCGGGATTACTCGAGCTCGCGAACGGCTTTATGTGTCCCGCGCCATCGTTCGGCGGCAGTGGGGGGCACCGATGAATAGTCCTCCAAGTCGATTTCTAGATGAACTACCCGAAGAGCTTCTCACCTGGCGGCGTGACGAGGCTGCCGTATTTTCCGCTCGACGCCGAGGCAGTGCGAGCTCCTACTCACGGGGCTCTGACAGTCCTGGGCGCCGTGACGACCCAGACGCCTATCGCCGGTCATCGACAGGGCCATTGAGTCCCCTGGGATCTTCTCCAGAACTCACTCGGGCTGCTCGCCACCCAGGCGTGAAATCGCCTGGTAATAGAGAGGTTCTGGACCTTGCCCCCGGCGAGAGAGTCCTACACCCGCGGTTCGGTATGGGCACGGTGGTGACCACCACAGGTAGCGGTGAATCAGCCGAGGTGAGTATTGACTTCGGCGGAGAAGGCGTCAAGCGACTGTTACTGCGCTACGCACCGGTTGAGCGGTTGTAGCGAAGGGCCCGTGCCGAGTCAGAGCACCTGTCTGGAAACCGGCGGGTTGAGAGCGCGCGCAGTCATGCGATAGACATCACATGACTGGAATATCCTTTAAGTACCAATAGTCGGGAATGTCGTCCGTAGCTTAGGTAATAGAAAAGTAAGACCAGCATAAGAGCTCTCCTGCGAATCCATCGCCAGAGAACCCGGCTGGCGGAAGACATACACGTCGATCGAACTCCTGCTATCGAGTGAGCCTGCTATCGAAGCGGATCGCGATCGATATGTGGCGCCAGTCACCGGCAGAGGACACCGGCCGGTACGTCGTATCAAATCAGGCAGCGCGCGCTGGGCCATGCCCTGCGCCATATCAAGGGGAGCAGCATGCCGAGCTCGAAACTTAGCGTTGGCAAGCGCGTCGAACATGTCGCAATTGGTAGTGGCATTGTCATCGCATCTTTTGCGGCTTTGACGTGGGCGCTGTCGACCGATGCCCAAGCGGCCCAGATCGAACAGACCGGACAGACCGGACAGACCGGTTTCGCACCCAGCGCGCCGTCAACGCTCGTGGCGATCGGAGTCAGTGACGCGGGAGCCGCGTTCCCAGCTGATCTAAGCGCACCCGCTACGGCGGTAGTGGCGAAACCAAAACCGAAGCCGAAACCAAAGGATCCCTCGCGTTTGAAGTCCGGCTGGTATACCCCGGTAGCTAAATACTCGATGACGGCTCGCTTTGGAATACCCGGTAGTTGGTCAAGCGGCTACCACACTGGGCTCGATCTTGCGACCAACCAAGGCCGAAACGTCCGTGCCGCGACGTCGGGGAAGGTAACCTCAGCTGAGTATGAGGGCGCATACGGCAACCTCGTAAAGATTAAGATCGGCCCTAAAACCGAGTTGTGGATGGCCCATCTAGACGCTGTCAAAGTAAGCAAAGGCGATCGCGTTAAGGCCGGGCAGGCTATCGGAACCGTCGGCATGACGGGAAACACGAGCGGAGCACATTGCCAATTCGAGGTCAGGGTGAATGACAAGCCCAAGAACCCAGAAGACTTCCTATGGCCCGACAGTAAGAGTGTTCGCAAGCTGAGATAGGTCCGACCTCCTCGCGTGCCGCGCGAGCTCGGACCTAGGAGTGTAGACCCGCCGTAGAAAGCTAGAGGATCGACGAGCCCGCGGGCGGATCTTGCCGGTAGGGCGCTGCCCAGGCTGGTGGATCAGCAGGTGTGCCTGGCGTGGTCAAGAAGAACTGGAGCGGGTCAGTAGGCGTGTGATTAACGCGGACCTCTAGATGGAGGTGCGGCCCGGTCGTGTTACCGGTTGCGCCAACTTCGCCGACAATCGCGCCCTGGTCAACGTGTTGGCCGGGGAGAACGAGTGGCTTCGAAAGATGGCAGTACCAAATCTCAACGTCGTCCTTACGGACAAGACGAACGACTGTGCCGTATGAGGGGTGGGCGAAGATCGACCTGATCTCACCGCTGACAACTGCCTTCACCGGCGTACCAGTGGCTGCCGAGAAATCTGCGCCGGAATGTGCCACAGCCCAATGCGGGCCGGTCGTGCCGAATGATCCGGTGGCGGGTGCTCCATCGATTGGCGCAATCACGGGAAAGGGATCCTTCTTCGATTTTGCGAAGGCTTTCGCTAACCGCTTGGCCTTCTTAGACCCAGCGGCTGGGACGGCGGCAGGCTTTGGCGCGGGTGAAAGGTAGTAGAGCGGGATTTTGGGTTCAGTGGGAGAGGTTGGCTCTGGCGTCACGCCCGGCAGCTCACGGGCATCGGCGACCGGGCCAGCCTCGGCATTGGCCTGAACGGTCGCAGTCGACGAGGCGATAAGAACGCCTCCTACGAGAGCGGTTGTGGCTGCGCCGCCGAGCACTGCAGCACGGAGCCGGGTCATTTTCAACATAGGGTAAGGAGAGTACGAGAGCAGCGGCTCTACCGCCACTCGAAGGGACATATTCGGTGCGAACTCAGTCGTTCGGCTGATCGTTGACCGGAGTACGCCGATTGTCGGCTTGTCGAGATTTTCGACTGGCGAGCCAACTAGCGCGCGGAGCGACTCGTTGCTGGAGAACCGTACCCGTTGGTCGCGGTGGGCTGGTTTGCCGTCGTGCCAGCTTGGCGACCGGTGCTGCTGGAAATCGAGGTGGCGCCCACAGCGACGGTCGTGCCAGCGCGATCTAGGTGGGACAGTGCAGTTGAGATCTCGTGGACAATGCGGCCGTCGACGGGTAGCGACATGTGGCCAACTCCGCGGATGAATACATTTCGAGCATTCAGGTCGGGATGGACAATCCGCGCGTTACGTTGCGGAACGATGACCTGATCGAGGTCGGACCAGACGGCAATCATGCGGGTGCGGCAGCCAGGACTTGGTTCGGCTAGTTCCTTGACGAACTCGCTGTCGGGTCGAAGCTGCCGAGCCAGTGAAAGGGGTATTGCTCGCGCGTAGGCCGTCCCGGCGTGCGGAGAACCGAGGGTGACCAGTGTGTGAACGCGCGCGTCGCCGCCTTGGCATTGGACGTAGTAACGCGCGACAAGACCGCCCATTGAGTGCCCAATGATGTGGACCCGCTCATAGCCAGTCTCGCGACAGACGGACTCAACCAGCAATGCTAGCCGCCGCGATAACCTGCGGATATCGCCTGAGAGCGGTGAGTAGTTCAGAGTGATAACGCGTCCGAATCCCCGACGACTCAGACTGCGGCGCAAGACAGTGAAGACGGAGTGGTTATCGATCACTCCATGAACCATGATGATCGGTGTTCCAGCGGCTTCAACATCCCCGATGATCAGCCCACGCTGGATCGGCGGTAGACCCTCGAGGTTATGGCGCAGGTCTTCTTCGCGAGCCCGTTCTTCAAGCAGACCCATTGGGTACATGGCGATATGCGTTGACAGCCACGCCGCCTCGACGAGGACACCCTTGGCCCCGGCAGGAGTCATCAGCGCTTTCCGGGCTTTACGGCCGCTTACCCGCGCGCGTTGGACGCGGGCTTTGGCGCGCGATATCGGTCCCACCGAATCGATCTGCTCGTTAGGCATGTTGAAAAGGTAACGGACGCGGTGGGTTCGCGGGGTGAATCGACCTCGACTCTTACTGTCTTTTTTCTCCCGTTACTCTCTCGACAGGGGGAATCGCTGTTATTCCGACGACCGCGATGTGGGATTCTCCGAGGTTTTCTCCGATTGGTTACCGAAAGTGACGATGGCGGTGCTCTTGCTCGGCTATCGCGCAACGCAAGCTCCGCTCGTGAGGGCGGATAGTGAGGAGTTCTCATGGCTCAGACGGCTAACGAGACAGCGACCGCAGCGGTAGCGGCTGACGGCACTACTGGACCGATCCGAGTGCTTGTCGCCAAACCAGGCCTGGACGGACACGACCGAGGTGCCAAGGTTGTGGCGCGGGCATTGCGCGACGCGGGTATCGAGGTGGTCTACACGGGCTTGCACCAGACCCCCGAGATGATTGTCGATGCAGCAATCCAAGAAGACGTCGATGCGATTGGAATGTCGGTGCTCTCCGGAGCGCATATGACCCTGTTCGGCGCAGTAATTGAGCTTCTCCAGGAGCGAGACGCGACAGATATTGTTGTCTTCGGTGGGGGGATCATCCCGGAGGACGACATCACACCGCTGAGTGAAATCGGGGTAGCCAAGGTATTCACCCCGGGGACGACGACGACTGAGATCGTCGAATGGGTACGGGCGACTGCAGGCCCAGCGACTACCGCCTAGCAGGCGTACGTCTAAGCTTTGCCACGCCTGTTCGAGGTGGAATCCCTTGGTTGGCAGGCACCAATCGGCTAGTGGATGTGCTGGCTCATCGAGTCGAGTGCACGTCCTAGCCACGAGAAGTCTCTTGTGGAGTTGGCACGTGGATCTGTACGAATACCAAGCTAAGGACCTATTCGCGGCGCATAACGTGCCCACCCAGAGTGGCGAAATAGTCACCGTTGCGGCCGACGCGAAAGCGGCTGCGCAGCGAATTGGGAAGACGGTCGTCGTGAAAGCCCAGGTTAAAGTCGGAGGGCGCGGTAAGGCCGGGGGTGTGAAGCTCGCGACAACTCCAGACGAGGCGGCCGAGAAGGCGGAGGCGATTCTGGGCCTCGATATCAAGGGCCATACCGTTCACAAGGTCCTTATTACCGAGGCCAGTGATATCGAAGAGGAGTACTACGTTTCGTTCCTTCTCGATCGCGCGAACCGTTGCTTCCTGGCGATGGCCAGCGTTGAGGGCGGAGTTGAGATCGAAGAGGTCGCCGTCAACAACCCAGGGGCACTTGCAAAGGTCTTGATCGATCCACTTAGCGGTGTCGACAAGGCAAAGGCAGCCGAGATCGTCGCCCAAGCAAGGTTCCCCGCTGACGTCGCCGATCAGGTTGCAGAAGTGCTGGTGACGCTCTGGGACACGTTTGTTGCCGAAGATACGACGCTGGTGGAGGTCAACCCACTGGTGAAAGATCCCTCAGGCAAGGTCCTGGCACTCGATGGCAAGGTCACCCTGGATCAGAACGCCATGTTCCGTCATCCGGACCACGTCGCTCTGATCGATAATGCCGAGACTGATGCACTCGAACTCAAGGCCACGGAGCTAGGCCTGAACTACGTCAAGCTTGACGGCGAGGTGGGCATCATCGGCAACGGTGCCGGACTCGTCATGAGCACGCTGGATGTCGTGGCATATGCCGGTGAAGAGTTCGGAGGAGTTAAGCCGGCCAACTTCTTGGATATCGGCGGCGGTGCGTCTGCCGAGGTGATGGCGAATGGTCTCAATGTGATTCTCGGGGACCCCGACGTCAAAGCCGTCTTCGTTAATGTCTTTGGCGGAATCACCTCCTGTGATGCGGTTGCCAACGGGATCGTTCAAGCAATCGAGCTGCTGACCAATGAAGGGGTCGCCGTCACCAAGCCGCTCGTGTGTCGGCTAGACGGAAACAACGCTGACGAAGGACGCCGCATCTTAGATGAGGCCGAGCACGACATCATCGAACTAGTCGACACGATGGACGACGCCGCACGCCGGGTCGCCGAACTCGCAAACGCTTAGGAGCGATCACAATGGCGATCTACTTAACGCAAGATTCGAAGGTCCTCGTCCAGGGAATGACCGGGTCCGAGGGTATGAAGCACACCAGGCGGATGCTCGCCAGTGGCGCGGATATTGTCGCTGGTGTCAACCCACGCAAGGCTGGGGAAGCCGTCGATATCGACGGTAAAGCAATCCCTGTCTTTGGCAATGTCGCCGAAGCAATGGCCGAGACGGGGGCTGACGTCTCCGTGGTTTTTGTTCCGCCGGCTTTTACCAAGGCTGCTGTAATGGAAGCGATCGATGCCGAGATCCCGCTGTGCGTGGTGATCACCGAAGGCGTTCCCGTTCATGACACCGCCTACTTCTTTGCCTACGCGCAGAAGAATGGAAAGACGCGGATCATTGGACCGAACTGCCCGGGTCTCATCAGCCCGGGGCAGTCCAACGCGGGAATCATTCCCGCGACGATCTCGAAGGCTGGCCGGATCGGTCTGGTCTCCAAGTCGGGAACGTTGACATACCAAATGATGTACGAGCTTCGGGATCTTGGCTTCTCAACTGCTGTGGGGATTGGCGGTGACCCAATTATCGGCACGACGCATATCGATTGCCTCCAGGAATTCGAAGATGATCCAGAGACCGATGCGATCGTCATGATTGGTGAGATCGGCGGAGACGCCGAAGAGCGTGCCGCTGCCTACATTGCCGAGCACATCACCAAACCTGTTGTTGGCTACGTAGCGGGCTTTACCGCGCCAGAGGGCAAGACCATGGGCCACGCAGGTGCCATCGTCTCTGGATCAGCCGGCACAGCCGCAGGGAAGCAAGAAGCTTTGGAAGCTGCGGGCGTTAAGGTCGGCAAGACCCCGTCGGCAACGGCCAGGTTGATGCGAGACGTGATCGAGAGTCTGTAACACGACAACGGATCGGCGGTTCTGGCCTCGGAAACCGGCTTCTCGTGGCACTCTTTACCGGTGGCTTACCGAAGACGCGAGCAGCGCAACGCGGCTCGTCGCCAGCGTAGCGCCGGTTCCCGGCCGCCGACTCGCACACCTGCTAGTTCGTCCCCAGAAGGCGGCCGTCGGCAAGCGTGGACGCGGGTCGTACGCAGTCGAACAGATGCCGTCGCGGCTCGGCTAAGTGCGCCGGTAGCGGGATCCTTGGCGGCCGGGTGGAGTGCCGTGTTAACTCTGCTCGGGGTTGGAGCGGTTGTCGTGGTCGCGTGGGTACTAGGAACAGGATCTGGCTCAATCACTGATGCGATGCACGTATCGGGAATCAGTTGGCTAGCAGCTCATCAGATTCCCATCTCGATCCCTGACGGGTCGATCTCCGCCCTACCGTTCGGCCTTGTGCTGATCCCGGGTTGGCTGCTCTGGCGCGCGGGGGCGTGGGCCACCAAGCGCAGTGGTGCGTGTTTGTGGCGAGACGTGCGCACAACCGTCGGGATCGCCGCCGGGGCGTACGCCACGATCGGACTGCTCGTTGCCTCTGCAACAGCGAGCGAAGCCGTCGCTGTCTCGCCATTGGTCGCACTCCTCGGTACCGGAACGTTCGCCCTGCTCGTCTTTGGTGGCGGAGCCAGCCGGGAAGCCGGTCTTTGGCCCTCTCTGGTTGATCGCTTCAGTCCCGTTTTCCGGCTGAGGATCCGTGCGGCATCGGTCGGCCTTGCCTTCGTCGTGTTCTGCGCTGGGCTCCTGCTCGCGGTCTCGTTGGCGTTGCACTTCAGCGACGGCCTTACAGTGCTTGACGCGCTATCGCCAGGCTTCACCGGAAACGTCCTGCTGCTTGTGCTTGGAATTGCCTACCTGCCGAATGCTCTGGTGTGGGCAAGTTCATTTCTTTTTGGTACCGGGTTCGCCATTGGCGAGGGAACGATTGTTTCCCCGTTCGCGGTTGAGGCTGGGCCAGTTCCTGCTTTTCCGTTAGTGACGGCTATTCCGAGCACCGTCGGTTCGTGGATGCCGGTTCTGCTGGTCATGCCCATCATCGCGGGGGCTCTTGCGACACGGGTGGGCCGGCGCGAGACTCCCCTGGCGGTGCTCGAGGTCCACTCGTTGATCGAGCGGGTGTGGATTGCTGCGCTAGCGGCATTCGTCGTGCTGGTGGCTGCCCTCATCGCCGGAGGTTCCCTCGGGAATGGTCAGATGTCTGATCTTGGACCCAGCGCCCTATTGACGGCCTTAGCGGCCTTCGTGCTGCTGTTGGTCGGCGGGATTCTCGGGGATTCGATTCGCGCACTTAGCGCCTTGGTCCGTGCTCGGCGCGGGACGGATTCGGTAGATCTGCGTGAAGAATCAAAAGATTTCTTGGGAGTCAGCAAGAGCCTTGGAGAGCTCCCGTAGGATGTCGCCGTGAGCGCGGATGGGGCAGGGACCGCGAGTACCGGTGGGCTAGCCCGAATCGTCGTGTTGATCTCCGGATCTGGGACGAACCTTCAATCATTGCTCGATGCCTGCAGTGATGGCGGCCTGCCCGCCGAAATTGTGGCTGTCGGAGCCGACCGCGTCACAGCTGCGGGACTATCCCGAGCTAACGATGTCGGCATCCCAACATTTGTGGTCTCACCCGGAGCTTTCGCGAACAGGGAGCATTGGGACCAAGCGCTCGCGGAGCAGATCGCCTCGTATCAGCCGACTTGGGTCGTCAGCGCTGGGTTTATGCGGATACTGGGGGCAGCGGTCCTGACTGCGTTTCCGAATCGGATCATCAATACCCACCCGGCGCTTCTGCCAAGTTTCCCCGGTTCGCACGCTGTGGCGGATGCGCTCACCTATGGAGTGAAGGTCACCGGGTGCACGGTTCATGTGGTTGACCAGGGTGTCGATACTGGCCCCGTCCTTGCCCAGCAGGGCGTTACCGTTGAGCCGGGTGACACCGAAGAGTCGCTGCACGAAAGAATCAAATCTGTTGAACACCAACTTCTCGTTCAGGTAGTTGGCCAGCTATGTCGTCACGAAGTCCAGGTTGTCGGTAGAGAGGTCATTCTCACGTGAGTACCCGTCCTATTAAGCGCGCGCTAGTCTCGGTCTATGACAAAACCGGGTTGGTGGAATTAGCGAAAGAGCTATCGACTCAGGGGGTAGAGATTGTCTCGACGGGTTCTACGGCTGCCACGATTGCCTCAGAGGGTATCGGGGTGACCCAGGTTGCCGATCTAACTGATTTCCCTGAGATGCTCGGCGGTCGTGTCAAGACTCTGCACCCCCGCGTACACGCTGGGATTTTGGCCGACACCCGCCTCTCGGATCACCTTGAGCAGTTGGCCGACAACGGCATAGCGCCGTTCGAGCTTGTGATCGTGAACCTGTACCCATTCTCCGAAACGGTCGCTAGCGGAGCCAGCCCGGATGAGTGTGTTGAGCAAATCGACATCGGAGGCCCGTCGATGGTGCGCGCGGCAGCAAAGAACCATCCATCCGTCGCGATTGTGGTGTCGCCGGATCGCTACCCCGAGGTTGCGCAGGCAGCTAAGGGTGGCGGATTCACTCTGGAACAGCGTAAGGCGCTGGCAGCAGAGGCATTCCGCCATACCGCGAGCTACGACGTTGCTGTTGCGACATGGATGGGTGAGGTAGTCGCACCCGAACCAGGTGAGAAGTTCCCGGGCTGGATTGCGGGTGAATGGGAGCGCGCCGCGACGCTGCGCTACGGCGAAAATCCTCATCAGCCAGCTGCTCTCTACGTGGAGAAGTATGCGGCGGAAGGGATCGCTCAGGCTGAGCAGTTACACGGAAAAGAGATGTCATACAACAACTACGTCGACGCTGACTCCGCCTACCGTTCCGCTTACGATTTCTCTGAGCCGGCGGTCGCGATTATCAAACACGCAAACCCGTGCGGGGTAGCAACTACTGCCGGTGAGCCTGACGATATTGCGACCGCTTATGGCAAAGCCCACGAGACCGATCCAGTATCTGCTTTCGGTGGCGTCGTCGCGGCGAACCGGGGGGTGACCGTGGCAATGGCCCAGCAGGTTGCAGAGGTATTCACTGAGGTGATCGTGGCACCCAGCTACGAACCGGCCGCCTTGGAGATCCTGCAGCGTAAACAGAACATCCGCATCCTCGTTGCGCCGCCGATGCCGACCGGAAGCGGCGTGGAATCGGCCCGGATTTCCGGTGGCATGTTGATGCAGCGAACGGATCGCGTGGATGCTGAGGGTGACGATCCGAGCACCTGGACCCTGGCCTGCGGAGAGCCCGCCGATGCTGCGACCCTGGCCGACCTAGAGTTCGCCTGGCGGGCGATTCGCGGAGTCAAGAGCAACGCTATTCTCCTGGCCAAGAATACGGCTGCAGTTGGTATCGGGATGGGTCAGGTGAACCGGGTCGACAGTGCTCGACTAGC
>JBLHZE010000018.1:0-15421 GCA_047631015.1 Actinomycetes bacterium | reverse complement strand
TGCCGTGATGGATGAGATGACCTCATCCACGGCATCGGCTGCCTGCTTGCGACTTACCTCAAGTCGCACGGCGACTTTGTCGATCAGTTCTGCTTTGTTCACTACACAATCCTCCGTCTAGTCGTCGGACTTGGTGTGTCCGCATTCGAAAATCAGGCTAGACGTGTTCGCAGCTTCGACACACCCGCCACGCCGAATTGTTCACTCGGATGGACGAGATCATCCACCACAGAAAGCCAGCAGGGGCAGGCAAAGGCCCTGATACCTAGCTGGTTGTTGGCAAGTAATCCGGCCGATCAGATTCGAACTCCGTAATGGCGGCACCGTGGTTCAGGGTGATTCCGATGTCATCGAGGCCTTCCAATAGACGCCAGCGCACGTAGTCGTCAATCTCGAATGGCTCGTCAAGATCGCCAGCCCTCACCCGCCGGTTTTCGAGATCAACTGACACCTCGACGCCTGGATTCGCATCCATGATCGCCCATAGGGCATCGATGACCGATGGCTCGACCTGCGCCGCTAATAACCCACCTTTGCCCGAATTCCCACGAAAGATATCGGCGAAGCGTTGGGAGATCACCACGTTGAAGCCGTAGTCCTGTAGCGCCCAGACGGCGTGTTCCCGGGATGATCCTGTTCCGAACTCAGGACCGGTAACGAGCACTGTGGCCTCGGAGTACTCCGGCTGATTCAAGACGAAATTGGGATCCTTGCGCCAGGCCGAGAAAAGCCCATCCTCGTATCCGTGCCGAGTAACTCGCTTGAGGTACGCGGCGGGGATGATCTGATCGGTGTCGACGTTGCTGCGCTTGAGCGGTGCAGCGACTCCGGTGTGAACTGTGAACTTCTCCATGTGGGCTGCTCCCTATATCTAAACGTTGATGAGGTCGGCCGGAGCCGCTAAACGACCGGCGACAGCAGTCGCCGCAGCGACCTGCGGTGACACGAGGTGCGTCCTTCCACCCGGGCCCTGGCGACCCTCAAAATTGCGGTTAGACGTGGACGCACTGCGCTCACCCGGCGTGAGCTTGTCGGGGTTCATTGCGAGGCACATCGAACAACCAGCTTGACGCCATTGTGCACCTGCCTCGAGGAACACTTTGTCCAACCCTTCAGCCTCCGCATCGAGGCGCACTCTGACAGAGCCCGGCACAACGAGCATCGTCACCGTGTCAGCAACTTTGTGGCCGCGCAGCACGGCCGCAGCCGCCCGAAGATCTTCCATTCGGCCATTCGTGCAGGATCCCAGGAAGACGGTATCGATCGCGATGTCGCGCAGCGGTGTTCCAGCGGTCAGACCCATGTACTCAAGAGCGTTCTGTGCCGTGATCCGCGCATCCTCGTCCGCTATGTCCGCAGGATTCGGCACCGACTCCGACAGTGGTAGCCCCTGAGCCGGATTCGTTCCCCACGTGACAAACGGCGACAGGTTTACGGCATCGACAATGACCTCGGCATCGAAGGACGCATCATCATCGGACACGAGCGCTTTCCACTCCGTGACGGCCTCGTCCCACCGCGCACCTTTTGGTGCATGTTCGCGACCATGTACGTAGTCAAATGTCGTCTGATCTGGCGCGATCATCCCGGCCCGCGCACCAGCCTCGATAGACATATTGCAGATGGTCATCCGCGCTTCCATCGACAACGTTTCGATCGCCTCGCCGCGATACTCCAGTACGTAGCCTTGACCTCCCCCCGTTCCGATCTGGGCAATAACTGCCAAGATCAGATCTTTCGCAGTGACATCGGCTGGAAGTGCACCGTTGACCGTGATCGCCATTGTCTTAAACGGCTTCAAGGGCAGTGCCTGCGTCGCCAAGACATGCTCGACTTCACTTGTGCCGATCCCAAATGCCAGCGCACCGAACGCCCCATGCGTGGAGGTATGGGAGTCGCCACAGACGACAGTCATCCCTGGTTGGGTGAGCCCAAGTTGGGGACCAACGACATGGACGATTCCTTGGTCGATATTGCCTAGTGAAAAGATCGGTACTCCGAAGTCTTCGCAGTTCTTGCGGAGAGTTTCGACCTGTAGACGTGACACCGCATCAGCGATCGGCTTGTCAATATCTACTGTGGGGACATTGTGATCCTCGGTCGCCATGGTCAAGTCCGGTCGGCGAACGTCGCGGTTATTTGCACGCAATCCGTCAAACGCCTGGGGGCTTGTGACCTCATGGATGAGATGCAGATCGATGTACAGCAAGTCGGGCTCGCCATCTGCTTGGCGAACGATGTGGGACTCCCAGACCTTCTCGGCCAGTGTCTTTCCCATGACCAGAACCTCCCGTTACGGGCTTTCACCCAGATGACTTGGATACTTGACATCCCATATAGTGAGACGTCAGTATCAGTGTATGGACAATCATAGCGGAGTCGGAGTTATTGACAAGGCCGCCCTCGTGTTAGCTGCACTTGAGGCAGGACCGAGGAACCTAGCCGGACTGGTTACCGCCACCGGGCTCCCCCGGCCGACAGCGCATCGTTTGGCCGTTGCCCTTGAGCATCACCGACTGGTAGCCCGTGACACCAACGGACGCTTCGCCCTTGGCCCCCGATTGGGTGAACTCGCCGGCGCTGTCGGAGAAGACCGGCTCACCGCGTCAGCTCAACCAATCCTCACTCAGCTACGGAACCAGACCGGCGAGAGCGCGCAGCTCTACCGCCGCGATGGCGACAAACGGGTGTGCGTTGCGGCATCGGAGCGATCCTCCGGACTGCGCGACACTGTGCCGCTGGGGACAGTCCTTACGATGCAGGCAGGTTCGGCAGCGCAGATATTCCTCGCTTCCGACGACCTCGACGATCTCGCGCAAACGTTGGCCAGGGCACGATTCTCCGCGGCGGTGCTGTCGCAAGTACGCAAACGAGGCTGGGCACAAAGTATTGGCGAGCGCGAGCCCGGAGTCGCGAGTGTCTCTGCTCCCGTTCGTGGGCCCGGAGGAACAGTCATCGCTGCCCTGAGTGTGAGCGGGCCGATCGAACGACTCACTCGCAATCCAGGAAAGGCCTTTCACAAACCCGTTGTAGCTGCAGCCGATCAGCTCAGCCGAACTGTTCGCCTGGCGCAGGCACCGCAGTAACACGACAGCTTAGCGAGCGTCGCACTTTGCCCTGTCGGAATTTCGGAACACGCTAGCGGTCTGTGACCATCTCCCACACGAGCACTTCGGCGCCCAGTGGGCCCGCTGTCAGCGTCACACCACCGTGATCTACGAGTCGAGCCGAATCGCCCTGATCCAACGTGTCAGCGTCGATACTCACCTCGCCCTGAGCCACAAAAACATGGAGGAAAGATGCATCCGGCAGGAGCGTGGTTGCACCCGGCTCAAGCCGGGCCGCGTGCAACCCGGCATCTCGCTGGGCGATCCGAATCGCAGTCGACGACCGGTGTTGAGCTAACCCGCTTGCGACAACGACCAGTTCCCCAGTCGCAAGCTCATCGTTGATATCCCGTTGTTCATAGCCGGGGCTAATCCCGTTCGTATCTGGCCTCACCCACATCTGGACGAAGTGGACGGGATCGTCATGGGGGTTCTGACCGGTGAGCCGCCAGGAGTCGTTTCGCTCTGAGTGCAAAATCCCTTGACCCGCGCTCATCCGCTGCGCCAGACCTGGGTAAATCACTCCATTATTCCCCTCGGAGTCCTGATGAACAAGCGATCCAGAAAGAACCCAGGTGACGATCTCCACATCGCGGTGTGGATGTGTGTCAAAGCCGCTACCGGGTCGAACGACATCGTCATTACACGCCAGCAGCAACCCGAAGTGAGTGTTTGTTGGATCGTAGTGCTGGCCGAAGGAGAAACTATGGCGCGAAGCCAACCAGTCTGTGTTGGTAGCGAATCGCTGATCACCTCGGACAATCGGGGATTCTTGCGAAGACCATCCAGACACAACTATTGCTCCTCTACTTGCGCTGACTCTTCACTGCGTTTCGGTAGCACCCAGTATGCGACTAGTGCACCGATCCCACATATTCCGGCCGCCACCAGGCACGTCACGGCAAAAGCATCCGTGAATGCTATCCGGCTTGCGGCCAACATTTGATCAGCGATTTCGGTTGGGACCCGCGCGATGGCGCCATACGTTGTGGTCAGGGAATCGCCCACCGCAGCTGACGCCTCGGGAGGCAGGTCAGCTGGCACCTCAACGACTCTGCGATACCAGGCCCCCAATATCGACCCTAGGATGGCGATTCCAAGTGCTGTTCCTAGCTCATATGCAGTCTCCGCAACACCGCCCGCGGAACCGGCTCGCTCCGGTGGCGCTGCTGTCAGGATCGCGTCGGCAGTTGCTGTCAAGGACGCCCCAAACCCCAATCCAACAAGCATGATCGAGATCGTGACGGGCACGAATCCTTCGAGATGGATAACGCCCAGCCCTAGGAGACCGAGAGTCCCCAGTGAGATGCCGCTAACGATCGTGAGTTTTCGACCCAACCGGTTAATTATTCGACCAGCCAGTAGGGCACCACAGAGCGCCGCAACCTCGGCCGGCAGCAACTGAAGGCCCGCTTGCAGCGGCGAGTCACCATCAACGAGCTGGAACTGCTGGGCAAGAAAGAAGTAGACCCCCATCAGGCCGAAGACACTGATCAACTGAGCAGAGACGGCCCCACCGAACGCTGGGATCCGGAAGAGGCGTATGTCCATCAACGGCGATTCGAGCCTGAGCTGTCGGCGCACGAACCAGGTAAGTGACATAAGGCCAACCAGGAGAAAGACAACGGTTTCTGGGTGATCGAAGCCGCTCATTGCCATCTCTTTGATGCCAGCAACCAACGTTAATATCCCGACCAATGACAGCGCAACGCTGATGAGATCCAGTGGCCCCGGATTGGGATTGCGTGACTCCCGCAGCGCCCACGCGCCCATCCCGAGAATCACCATCGCGATTGGCACGTTGACGAGGAACACCGAGCCCCACCAGTAGTGCTCGAGCAAAAAGCCACCAAGTAGCGGGCCTAGGCCACCACCAGCAGCAGCAGTGGCACTCCACACCGAGATCGCGAAGGTTCGTTCCTTGGCGTTGGGGAATGTGTGTCGAATCAGCGACAGCGTGGACGGCATGAGGGTCGCACCCGCGACGCCAAGCAGTGCGCGCGACAAAATCAGGGTCTCAGCGGTCGGGGAGAACGCGGCCAGGACCGAACATGCCGCGAACGCAACGAGCCCAATCGACAATAGTCTCTTGCGTCCGACGCGATCCCCTATATTGCCCATCGTGATGAGCAAACCGGCGAGAACGAATGAGTAGATATCGCCGATCCAGAGCAACTGCTCCGCGGTTGCCGAAAGGTCTTGCGACAGGCTGGGGATCGCCACCGCAAGAATCGTGTTGTCCACGGCGACCAGCAAGACAGCCATGCTGAGCACAACCAATGCCCACCAACGCCGCGGGTCAGCCCGCATCTCGCTGCTTGCCCGGGATTGTGTCACGTCGGACATGCTCTACTGTCCGCCAGACTTTTGCTCGCCAGTTTTTCCCTACCGACCCTTCATTCAGCCAACCTCGTGCATCCAGCGCACGCTGGCACCCTCACCCGCATACCGAAACGATTCAAGTTCTTCGTCCCACGCCGAGCCGAGCAGGTCGTGGATGAGGCCGGCCAGGTCTTTTCCCGACGCACCCTGGGCGAGCGCGCTCCGGAGCCGCTCTTCATTAATCAAGATGTCTCCATGCGGGCCCATCGCCGCCCGGAAGATTCCCAACGAGGGAGTGCAGGCGTAGCGCTCACCCTCCACAGCCGTGCCGGGTTCCTGTGTCACCTCGAACCGGAGCCCAGGAAACGCGCGCAGATCCGATGCTAGGCGGGCAGCTGCTCCGGGTCTGGCTTTGTAGCCAAGTTCAGCTCGCATACTCCCAGGGGCAACCGGTTGCGCTATCCACTCGAGACGAGCACTAGGACCGAGAAAACTAGCCAGCGCCCATTCAACGTGGGATAGAAGTGCACGAGGGCATGAGTGGATAAACACCACACCCCGTAGAGGTGGCGTTGGTGGACTCTGTGGGTCCACGGAGCGCGTCAAAACAGACACTGCTGATCTCCCTTGCTCGCAGGGTCGCCTTCCCCAGCGTCCTATGAGCATCTACGGATCAGTTCACAACGCGCGTGTCCTGAGGTAAATCATAACCACACAATCGGGGAAAACCACCCCATCGGCACCCGTAAGCGTGTTCAAAGTGCCCGCGCTGCGCCAGACGGCTCGCGATCCGCGGCGCCCTAGGGCGATACTCCATAGGTGGACCGCCGCCTAGAGATCTGTTGCTACTCCGTCGCCGATGCCGTTATCGCGCAGAATTCCGGGGCAGATCGTATTGAACTGTGCGCTGGCCGTCCAGAAGGTGGGACCACTCCATCAGTCGGTTTCCTGGTGCAGGCCGCGAACGAACTGAAGATCCCAGTGTTCCCGATGATCCGGCCACGCGGCGGCGACTTCGTCTACGACGACTTAGAGTTCGCCGCGATGCAGGTTGACGCTCGGATGGTTGCCGAACAGGGGTTCGGCGGAATCGTCTTCGGCATACTTGACGACGACAGCTTCGTGGATGTTCCCAGGTGCGCTCAGCTGCTCGCCGAGGTTCGCGGGATCAATCCGTCGATCGAAGTGACATTCCACCGAGCATTCGACGAGGTAACGGACCCGCGGCGGTCATATCGGGTCCTCAACGAGCTCGGCTTCACGCGGGTTCTTACCTCTGGACAGGCGGACTCTGCTCCTGACGGTCTGGCGCTGATCAGCGAGTTGGTGGGACCGTTCGGTAACGACCCAGTTGTGATGCCGGGCGGCGGAGTGCGACCCGACAATGCGAAAGAGTTACTGGCAGCGGGAGCACAGGATCTGCACAGCTCAGCGACGCCAAGCAACATATCGGGAATCGACGCTGAGACTGTGCGGGCTCTGGCCCGGATCGTGCACGGTTAGGAGCCTGTGGCAATAAGCTACGATTCGGCACCGCACACAACTTCCGGAAGGGCTCACACGTGACTTGGCAGAGGTTCATCGCTATCGGCGATTCGTTCACAGAAGGACTGGAAGATCGAGCCGACAACGGTCGCCACCATGGCTGGGCTGATCGTGTTGCCGCAACGATGGCAGCTCAGAATCCAGAGCTGCAGTATGCGAATCTCGCGGTTCGTGGACGAATACTCGATGAAATTGTCACCGACCAGCTACCCCGAGCGATTGCCATGGCGCCTGATCTCCTCAGCATCGGCGGTGGGATAAATGACGCGCTTCGACCCCGCTGGGACATTAACCGCAGCAAACAGGTCCTTGAAAGTGGAGTGATTGCGGCGCGCAGTGCGGGTATTGACGTAGTGCTCTTCGCGTTCGGAGATCCCTCACGGCGGTCAAAGACTCTCGGAGTGGCCACCCACCGACTGCGTGCATATCGCGACGCCGTTCATTCCGTCGCAAACGAGCACGGTTGCTATCTCGTTGACTTCTGGGACGAGACGGTCTTCGACGATCGGCAGTTTTGGGCGGACGACCGACTACATGTCAATCAACTAGGCCACGAGCGAGTTGCCGCGATGGTCGCAACGACCCTCGGGCTCGGACAGTTCGATTGGAATCGACCGTTACCAGCCGCACCGGCCCGAACGAATCTGGACGTTCTTCTGTCAGACGCTAAGTGGACCGGGCAGTACGTTCTTCCGTGGATCGGACGCCGCCTACGCGGCCAGAGCTCCGGCGCCAGGATTGACCCGAAACGACCTCAGTTAGAGACGATCGAACCGGATTTAGCTCTTCACTAAGCGTCTTCCGTTGGCCGCCTCAACCGCTCACTAGAACGAGACCTGCGGCGGTGCTGCCTGACCTTCGGGAGCCTTGTAAAACTCACGCTTCGTGACCTTCGCGAGCCCATTGAAAAGTAGCCATGGGAGTGTCACGATTAGCGTATTAAGCGTCCCGACAGCATCGTTGTAGTACTGGCGAGCGAAGGATAGTTTGTTCTCGGTATCCGTCAACTGGTTCTGCAGCTGCAGGAAGTTCGTCGATGCCTTGAGATCGGGATACTGCTCAGCGACCGCCATCACATTGATCAGCGATTTATCCAGAGCTGCCTCGGCCGTGGCCTTCTCTTGAACTGTTCCGTCGGCTGCGGCCTTTGTCACCCGGGAGCGAGCCTCCGTGACTGCTTCGAATACGCCCGATTCGTGCTTCGCGTATCCCCGCACAGTCTCGACCAAGTTCGGGACCAGATCAGCACGGCGCGTGAGCTGCACATCAATACCGCCCAGTGCCTCTTGCGCCGCGACGTCGGCTTGGCGCAGCTTGTTGAAGCCCACAACGCCGAATATCGCCAAAATGACGATGATAACGAGGATGATGATCGCGATGATCACGAGAAATCACTTCCAATCAGGTCTGTAAGTGCTGAATCTACCCTGCCGTGGGTCCTGGCGTTACCAAGAACCGCCACCTCCGCCGCCTCCACCGCCACCGCCACCGCCCATTCCACCGCTGCCTGACGACTGCGAAGCCGTGTAAGTGCCAATGGCTGACGAAACGGCCGAATCGAATCCGCCCACTCCGCCTCCTGCGGAGTACAGGCTGGCACCGGCGATGGCCCCGTATGGATACCAGAACGGATCCGGCGGGTCTTCGTGGGTGTAGACCCGGTACTTCTCTGCCCACTTATCCGCGACCCCGAAGGCAACTGCGTACGGAATGAAGCTAATAAACAGGTCTTTGTTCGCCGCAAAATCGAATCGATCCTGCGAGGAGTCCGTCGCTAAAAGGCGCTCGAAACCCGCCGCGCGTGACCACACCTGACGTCCAGCCGTAGTCCGGCGAGTACCGACACCGGTCTTCATGAAAGCGATCCCACCGAGGGCGAAGGCGGCGAAAGGTAGCCCATACATAGTTGCTGGACCAAAGATGAAGCCGACTCCAGCGAATACCAGTGCGGCCGCCCACAACACGCGACCTACTTGTTCATTCGCCACCGACACCGTCAAGCCAGCCGTTTTACTCCAGCTGCTGGTTCCAGACGCGACGCCCTTTTTGGCAGCGTTAAGGACTTCGCCGGCGGCTTTGGTCTTCTCCGCTAGGAACCACGCGTCTGGCGTTGTCACGCCCAGCTCGGCCGCCATCGCTCGACTTACCGGGTCAATCGCCGCCCACTCCTGGCTCGTCCCCGTCCCCGTGACGAGCCAGGAATCGTCAGAGCGACGGTCCAGTTTGACCAAACGTTTGTCCGCCAGGTAGTAGAGCGTCGCCATCAGACTATGGCTGCCGACATCCTCATATGCTATGTACTTTGTCTGCACCGGCCCGAGACCGTCCGGTGGGGCATACATCACCGGGAAGCCTGGGGGCTCCTCGCGGGAAGTCCGCGCCCATAGGAATCCGACGACTGCCCCAATCACGGTCAGCAATAAGACGAGGAAAACCAGCGGAACAGTGCGGCCCAAGACAGCATCCCACTGACTTGTCCACGGCAGTGTGACCTGCGGCGGATTCGACGGCACCATCGTTGCTCGAACGGTCATTCCGCTAACCGGTGGGATGTTCTTGGCAGTCAGCGTGACAGTTTTCGTCCCGGCCCCGGCAATCTCACAAGATCCGAATCCCGCAGCCGTGTTGGCTCCCCCAGAGGTGACACCGGCAGCGCATTGCACTTGGCCGGTTGCACTCGGCAGATTCACTTTGATGGTGGCGTCCTTGATCGCCATCTTCCAGCCCGGCGCGATCACGTTCCAGAAAAATGCTGACTGCGAGTCTGATGCCGCAGTGCCGTCGCTTGATGGGAATGTCTTGTCAGCACCGGCACTAATTGGCGAGATCACGCCATCTGTCCTGTACCTAATCGTGTAGGTGTGCTGCCCGATCGGCAGAGTCACATTCTCATCGCCAATTTTTGCGACGTAGATGCTGTCGCCGCTGTCCCAGTATGTTTCGTATGGCTCGGCGAGCCCATCGCGCGTTACCGAGTCAATCTCTGGAATATATCGACCATTGGGATCAGATGGATTAACAACATCCCAGAACTGAAAGATGCCACGACGCGGGACAGGGACGTTCACGGTGAGGACTTCCGTGGCAGTCATCGCCCCGTCGTCGTCAACGTTGTATGCAGCCGAATAATTGGTGATAGTGACCGGATCGGTGGCCGAAGTGGCAGAATCGGAGCTGCCGAAAAGCGGATACAGCAGCCCACCGAGCGTAAGCACCAGAATGGCGATGAAGATGAAGACCTTCTTGGCGGACATCTGGCACCCCTTTCTCGGCCTTGCGACTTTCTCAGCCCTGCGACCCGCAGCGCATGTCTAGCTACTATCTAGTCTGTCAGGACTAGCTGTGAAGTTCTAGCACACGAGACTCATAATCTCCCCCAAAAGGCCTATTCTATTCGAACACATGTTCGATATAGTCCAGTGATGGCCCCCGTAACTGCTCCACCGCCGACTCCCACTCGACTCGTTTCCGATCTGAGTGGACCGATAACAAGTGCCCGTGATGCCGACCAGCCGCATGCGGAGTTTCAGTTGGTGCCCGAACTGGCTGCGCTGATACCCGGCGGCTGCCTACGCCCCGGTAGCACTGTTGGCATCACTGGCAATACCGGGCGGACCTCATTACTTCTTCAGTTACTTGCTGGTCCGATGGCGCAGGGCCGATGGACGGGTGTGATCGGGATGCCCGAACTTGGCGCTCAATCTGCTGTTGAGCACGGAGTCCCCCTCAACCACCTCGCGCTCATTCCTGACCCGGGACCCAACTGGCTCGATATCACTGCAGCTCTACTCGATTCGGTCGAACTAGTCGTTCTCCGCCCCCCGCTTGCCACTGGCTCACACGCCAGGTGCCGTCCACGTGATGCTCGTCGACTTCTGGCGCGCGCCCGACAACGTCACAGTGTCCTCATCCTCGTGGATCCAGCAGAGTGGCCCGAACAACCAGATGTGCTCTTTACTGCCGAAGCTGTTGGCTGGTACGGAGTCGCAGATGGCTACGGGGCCTTACGATCCCAAGCCATCACGGTGCAAGCATCTGGTCGTCGCCTTGGCGGTCCTCCTCGAGAAGCGGATCTATTGAGTGGGTCTAGCGAGAGCCCTCCCGGCCAAATCCAACGAGCGGGGTGAGCGCACTATGCGATCCGCTGCACTCTGGTTTACTAACTGGCCCATCACCGCTTCCGGCCTATCGATGGCTGACTCCGCTGCCGTCATCGAAGGCGGTGTCGTAACGGTCTGCTCCCCCGCGGCCTATCGCCACGGCGTTCGCGTCGGTCAGCGTCGGCGGGAAGCGAAGGGTCACACCCCTGAGCTGATCGTATTAGCCGCCGATCCCTACCGCGACGCTCAAGCATTCGAACCCATCGTCGCGGCATTACTTGAAGCGGTCCCTCGCCTCGAAGTGAGCGAACCGGGACTATGCACAATCCCGGTAGCTGGACCCAGTCGCTACTACGGCGGTGAGCGGGAACTCATCACCTATCTATTAGGTCTGTGGGCGCAACCCATCAACCAGACCCTACGAATCGGTATCGCTGATAGCCGCTTTGGAGCCAGATGTGCCGCCCAAACGGCACGCCACAGCACCGGCGAGATTGTCCCAGTAGGGCGAACTCAAGATTTCCTCGCTCCGTTCCCGATCTCTACCCTCGGAATCGATGAGCTCACGACACTGTCTCACCGGCTCGGAATTCACACATTGGGCCAGTTCGCGGCATTACCCACTCGAGCAGTGCTATCTCGATTTGGGAGCTCAGCTGCGCAATCACATGCGGTGGCCCGCGCTATCGATCCGACTCCGTTGGCAATCCATCACCCGACCCAGGAGCTCGCGGTTACGGTCGAACTCGATCCTCCGGCCGAACGGATTGATATCGCTACTTTCTCGGCAAAACCGCTGGTGACCGACTTTATGGAGCTACTGGCTCAGCGCGGACTGGCCTGTACCCAACTTAGGATCGAGTTACACACCGAGCACGCTGAGGAGAACATTCGATTATGGCGGGCTAGTCCAGTCTTCGATGGCGAAACCATCCTGGAACGTATCCGTTGGCAACTAGCGGGCTGGCTATCCAGCTCAAAATCTGGTTCAAAATCTGGTTCTGGCGCCCACGTCTCGACCCCAAGCGCCGGTATCAGTCTCATCCGGGTCACAGCAGAAGAAGTCGCTGGATCGGCGGACCTACAGGTGAGCCTGTGGGGGGAGATGTCGGCCGCTGACCGGCGAGCTGTTCGTGGTCTTGATCGAGTCCGTGGGCTTCTTGGTCCGACCGCAGTTTTTACTGTCTTACTCGGAGGTGGTCGTGGGCCACATGAGCGAGTTCACCTTGTTCCGTGGGGTCACCCCACTCCTGCTATTGACCCACCGATGCCATGGCCTGGCCAGATTCCTGCACCATCGCCAGCGGTTCTCTATCCACGACCGGTGCCGATTAGCGTTTTTGGGGCGAACGGGCCGGTCCAGGTAACTGCTCGAGGCGATGTCACTGCCCGGCCAACCCGGTTAGAACTAGCCGACGGGAAGGTTCAAACTATTACTGCCTGGACAGGACCATGGCTGACCGACGAGCGCTGGTGGGAGTCAGATTCCCATCGCCGCTATGCCAGGTTTCAGCTCATCACCACTGATTCCAACGATACTCAGCGTGCCCATCTGTGCCTAGTCCAAAGCAATACCTGGCTGATCGAGGCTACCTATGACTAGTCGGCTCTTCTCACAATCAGCTACGTCCACTCGGCCAGCTCCGTCCACTCGGCCTCCTCACTATGCCGAACTCCACGCCCATTCCTACTTCAGCTTTCTGGATGGGGTGTGCTCCCCAGCCGAGATGGTCGCCGAAGCGAGCCGTCTGGAACTGTCTGGGCTCGCTCTCATCGACCACGATGGCTTCTACGGCGTGGTGCGGTTCGCCAGAGCCGCTGCCGAGGTTGGGCTACCAACTATTTTTGGGTCGGAACTCACCCTCAATGCCACTGCTCGACCAAATGGATTAACCGACCCAACCGGAGAGCATCTCGTGGTTCTCGCTCGCAATCCAACCGGGTACGGTCAACTCAGCAGAGCAATCTCAACAGCGAACCTCGCGGGCCAAAAAGGCCAACCGATTGCCACCCTCGAGTCATTGGCAGATTTTGCTCACAACGATTGGCTCGTCTTAACTGGATGCCGGAAGGGCACGGTTCCCAATGCCCTAGCATCCGGCGGTTTTAGTGCTGCCCAGCGAGCTCTCGACGAACTGATAGCCACCGTTGGGGCAGACAATATTGCTGTTGAGCTATGGCACCATCACAATCCGGATGACGATGCTCGCAACGATGCGCTCTATGAACTCGCGAAGCGCCGAGATTTGCCGGTTGTGGCTACGACTAATGCCCACTACGCCACTCCTGATCGAGCCAAACTCGCCCATATAGCGGCAGCGATTCGTGCGCGTCGAGACCTGGTTCATATGGATGGCTGGTTACCTGGGTCACCTTCGGCACATTTGCGTAGTGCAGCCGAACAAAACCAGCGGTTCCGCCGCTATCCCGGTGCTGTTGAAAAAACTGCAGAGTTCGCAGCGGAGCTCGCTTTTGACCTTTCCCTCGTTGCGCCTCGCCTTCCGGACTTTCCAGTTCCGCCCGGATATGACGAGGTGAGCTACTTACGCCACCTCACCGAAGAAGGTGCCCAGCGCTTATATGGGCCGCGTGATGCACAGCGAGTACCTGGAGCCTGGCAACAGCTCGACTACGAGCTAAAGATCGTCGAGGAACTTGGGTTTCCTGGCTACTTCCTTATCGTGTGGGACATCGTCCAGTTCGCCCGACAACAGGACATTCTGTGCCAAGGTCGAGGATCAGCAGCCAACTCCGCAGTCTGCTACGCCCTTGGCATCACGAACTGTGACCCAGTTGCCCTTGGGCTGCTCTTCGAACGCTTTTTGTCGACCGCTCGGGATGGCCCACCAGATATCGACATCGACTTCGAAAGTGGCCGCCGCGAAGAGGTCATCCAATATGTGTACCGACGTCATGGTCGCCACCATGCTGCTCAGGTAGCCAACGTCAATACCTACCGACCACGGTCAGCGATCCGTGATGCTGCACGTGGACTTGGCTATGAACAAGGCAGCGCAGATGCCTGGACAAAGCAGGTGGAGTACCACGGGCGCGCACATGCTGCCGTCGATAAAGATTCAGCGATCCCCACGCAGGTACTCGATACCGCCGAGCAACTACTGGACTTCCCTCGCCACTTAAGTGTTCACTCCGGCGGAATGGTCATTTGTGACCGACCAGTTATTGAAGTGTGTCCGGTCGAGTGGGCTACTGCTCCTGGGCGAACAGTTCTACAGTGGGATAAGGAGGACTGCGCCACTGTCGGCCTGGTGAAGTTCGACCTTCTGGGACTTGGAATGTTGGAGGCGATCCATCGGACGATCGATTTTATTGCCGACCATCACGGCGTACAGATCGACTTAGCTCTCCTCCCCCAAGAACCTGAGGTGTACGAGCATCTATGCGCAGCCGACACTGTCGGGGTGTTCCAAGTTGAGTCACGCGCTCAGATGGCGACCTTACCTCGACTGAAACCAGAGAACTTCTATGACCTCGTTGTTGAGGTTGCTCTCATCCGGCCGGGCCCAATTCAGGGTGGATCAGTCCACCCCTACCTGCGGCGACGGGCTGGCAAAGAGCCAGTCACCTACTTACATCCGCTCCTCGAGAAATCCCTCAAGAAGACATTGGGAATACCCATCTTCCAGGAACAACTCATGCAGATGGCCATCGATGTGGCGGGATTTACCGCAGCTGAAGCCGATCAGCTCCGGCAAGCGATGGGGTCTAAGCGATCGACTGAGAAGATGGAAGCCCTCAAGATCAGGCTCTACGACGGGATGGCCGAGCGCGGCCTCACCGGTAGTGCCGCAGATCAGGTCTACACATCCCTGGCTGCCTTCGCGAGCTTCGGATTCCCCGAATCACATGCGGCATCGTTTGCCTACCTGGTGTACGTAAGCGCGTGGCTCAAACTTCGCTATCCCGCTGCCTTTCTCGCCAGTTTACTGAACTCACAACCCATGGGTTTCTGGTCACCCGCCACGTTAATTGCTGATGCCCGGCGTCACGGAGTCACCGTAGTTAGGGCCGACGTCAACCACAGTGCCGCTCAGGCTCGATTAGAGGGCGCACCTGCTCATTCAGCGACCGCACCTGTTGTGCGCGTCAGCCTCACGAGCATCAAAGGAATCGGAACCGAGGTGGCCCGGCGAATCGCCGATCATGCTCCGTTTGTCGACTTAGATGACCTCGCTCGGCGCACTGAACTCACGCGCTCACAACTCGAAGTCCTGGCAACGGCCGGGGCGACCGAGAGCCTAGACAGTGGGCAGCGACGTGCCAGTTTGTGGAGTGCGGGAGCGATCGCTCACCAATCCCCCGACCAGATCCCCGGTCTCATCTTTG
>JBLHZE010000017.1:0-15831 GCA_047631015.1 Actinomycetes bacterium | reverse complement strand
TCTATTTCCAGAAGGAGAAATACCATGTCAACATCAACAATTACCGTCACTGAACCCAACGCCATCCTGAGGTCCACCGTCTGCAACATGGGCTACGTTCCCACTGGTCGCGTTGTCTTCCTGTTCACCAACAACAACCAGCTGGTTCTCACCGCTGCCGTCGATCAATGTGGACTGCTAGAGAACCGAGACGAAACCGTCGCCCATATGCGCAGGGCCGAGCGTCAAGCGAATGCTCAAATCGGAATCGTTATCTGCTGGGAAACCAGTCCCTCCGTGCCCAATGACATGAACGCGGAGTTCGATCCGACTGCCGTCATTGTCGTGCGCGGCGACCACTGGGATTACGCAAACAACGGTATTCACCAGGGCGGGACAGTCGATCTGGCTGATTCAACAGCGATGCAATACGCAGTGGACCACGGTGTTGAGATCACGACCGGAACCAGAGAAGCAATCGAACATCGACTCACACCTGGTATCACCGGTCATTTCGCCGCTGATGACTCGGTCCCTTTTGGGCGGTGGCATGGCGCAGGCCAACTCCCGCCGCGCGGCTGTGGCAGGAGTTGTGGGAGCAGCTGCATTGATTGTTGGCGGAACGAGGCGGAGGGAATGGCAGTCATGGCTATTTTGGGGACTTTTGCCGCGGTGGTGGGCTCTTTGGTCTGGGAGTGGAGCATCCAGCAGATCTCTTCTGCTTACACAATCATGATCGCGGCGACTCTCCTTGGGGCTGCGCTACTTGTGTTTCATCAGTTCAACCGCCCCAGTGTTGAGTTGGACGAGAAGACATGAGATCGACATGTCGGTAGGTACCACCAGTGGTCTGCGGGCCATGTACACAACCCGGGAGTACACAGGTAGAGGTCTTGCTGCCGGGAGCTGAACGGCGCGTGGGGCCAGTCCTTCGGCGGCGGCAGCCCGGGCCCGCGGCTGGAAGAACGACGTCCACCGCGTGCGCCCAGTCAGGGCTTTCTAGCTATTCAACTATTCATCCCTTCATCACTTGTCTTTTGTTGTTTGGTCTTTCAGGCCGCCCGCAGGGCAGACACGCACATTGATCTTCTTATCCAGCTCGGTGGCGGGCCTGTCGGGCCTCAGATAGACCATGTTCTCGTTTCCCATGCGGGCGTCATCGCTCAGAGGCCGAGCCTAGAGACTCGCTATTTGCACGGCTTGGGGAATTTCATCCCTTGCGCAATGGCTCTCGATTCAGTATCGACAATCATCTGCCACTGCGTCCCGTATCGACGCAAACCGCTGCAGCCAGCACCAACAATGTCGAGGCTACGAACTGACCCTCCCTTGACAGACTGGATCGGGTAGCCCTTCAGGGACGTCACCAAAAAGCGCCCACCGGTGACTTCGGTGAACGTCACGTCGGAGACCAGGCCAGTCAGCATTCTGGTCTGGTCGGGGAAGAAGGACGACATAAGATTCCCATGCCAAACAACCCAGGTGTTGTTGAACTTCTGGGCCGGCTGCACCGTATGGGATCCGTGACCGATGACGTAGTCGACATCGCCCCCGGCCGTAATGGTTTTGGCGGCCGACTTCTGGGAGCCCGAGAGCCCACCGGCACCCATCGTTCCCATCGCAAGCGAAACCACGACGATCTCGGCACCTTGAGCGCGGGCCACCTTGGCATCTGCAGCAATCTCAGCCGGAGTCTGCCGGTTCACCGCCCACGGAGACCCTGGAATGCCGGGAGAATCGCCAGGATCGGTGTAGGAAAGGTGCGCAACCTTAATTCCATTGACGTCTCGGACGGTAACTCGCTGCGAATTGGCGTTCGAGCCTGCTCCTGCCTGATGAACCCCTGCCTTGTTCAGTGACTTGATGGTGCGGCGTACGCCATCGATTCCCTTGTCAAAGGTCCAGTTACTAGCGATCGAACAGTCATCGAAACCCGTCGCTTTGACACCTTTGGCCAGGTTCGGATGAACGTAGTAATGCGGGAACGGCTGCCGATATCCCGGCGGGGAAAACGGTGTTTCGACGTGACAAATCGAATAGTCAGCCCGTGATATCAGTGGTTTCACATCGGCTAGCATCGGTGCAAAGTTCGGATTGGACGCTCCGCCGTTCGAATCTGCTTGACCGGCCAAACTTGGATGGATCAGAATGTCACCGGATCCGGTAATGTTGAGGGTTCGCGCCGGGTGGGTGAGAGTTGCCGGCTCCGTAGTCCCATCGGCAGCGACGCCTTGGGCTCCTTCGGTCTGGTCAGGCAGCACCGATGCGGAGTTTGTTGCGACGGGTAGCGCGGCCGATGTCCCGTCATCACTAGTCGAGGCCGACAGCTGGCCACAGCCACCTATTGAGGCAGCTGAGATCCCTACAGCTACCCCTGCTGCGACGACTCGGCGGTATCGGTTGACGCTCATGTCTGTCGGACCTCTCGTTGTGCGCTCGCACCATTATGCGGGACAGCGACCCGATTTCCCGGATGACTGAACAAGTGAGTTCCGACGCCTTATCGACGACCAGATAACCGCAACATGACTTCTGACGCAAAAAACCCCGGAACGGCCCCCTCTGCACCAAAGATCGCGTGAGATCCAGGTAAGAGTGCCGGTGACCGAGGACCAACAGAGATGGCTAGGCGGGAAACCCTCTCACCGCGATTGGCTACTTACAGAGCTTGGGGAACTTCATCCCTTGTCTGATCGCCTTCGCTTGGGTGTCGACAATCATTTGCCGCTGCGCCTCGTATTGCCGCCCATCGCTGCAGCTCGCGCCGACAATGTCGACGCTGCGGACTCCTCCGCTCGTGACGGTTTGAATCGGACGACCCTTCAGGGACGACACCTCAAAACGCCCATCGGTCACTTCGGTGAAGGTCACATCGGAGATGAGGCCCGTCAGCATCGTGGTCTGGTCTGAGCGGAACCACGACAAGAGATTGCCGTGCCAGACAACCCACGTGTCATGGAACTTCTGAGCCGGCTGCACCGTGTGAGATCCATGCCCAATGACGTAATCCACGTCGCCGCCAGCGGTCATGGTGTTAGCTGCCGACTTCTGCGACCCGGAAAGCTCAACCGAACCCATCGATCCCATCGCCAGAGAAACCACGACGATCTCGGCTCCCTGCTCGCGAGCGAACTGCGCATCGACCGCGATCTCCGCCGGTGGTTGCCGATTAACCGCCCACGGCGATCCTGGGACTTCGGGTGAATCGCCTGGATCGGTGTATGAGAGGTGCGCAACCTTGATGCCGTTGACGTCGCGCACGACGACTCGTTCCGCCTTGGCATTAGCGCGTGACCCTGCCTGGTTAACCCCCGCTCGGTTCAGCGACTTGACGGTCCGTCGAACCCCGTCTATCCCCTTGTCGAACGTCCAGTTACTCGCAGTCGAACAGTCGTCGAAACCCGTCGCTTTGATACCTTTTGCCAGGTTCGGATGAACGTAGTAGTGCGGGAACGGCTGCCGATACCCAGGTGGAGAAAACGGCGTCTCGGTATGGCAAATCGAATAGTCAGCCCGCGAAATCAGCGGTTTCACACCGGCGAGCATCGGTGCGAAGTCGGGATTAGAGGTCCCGCCATCCGACTCTGCTTGGCGGTCCATACCTGGATGAATCAGAATGTCGCCAGATCCGGTGATGCTCAGAGTTCGCGCCGGGTGAGAGAGGGAATCTTCGCCCAGTGCTAAGAGCTGAGCGCATCCAGCTATAGCGCCAACGGAAATCCCCAGGGCGGCCACGACCACCATCGCGCGCGGGTACCGATTGATGCCAAATGTCACAGAGCCCTCCGCCGACGGTCTCGGAAACCATAAGGCGCAATACGCCTGTTTCCGCGACAACTCGCAGGACCGAGTCAGACCAAATCGACACACGTTGTTGAACGGCAGCGAACCCGCAGCATGACATCTCACGCGAAACGCGCCAGGATTACTGTCACGCAGTCATGGTCTGAGTTAGGCCACGGTAAGAGTTCAAACGCCCGTATAACCCAAGGAGTGCACCAACATGGTTCCCATTAAGGCCGCAGCCGCAGCAACAATCGCAGCTTCAACGATCCTGCTTGTCGGCTGCACGTCGAGTGCGACGTCCGAACCAGAACCGGGCATCGAGACTGCTACGAGCGGGTACACCGGCGCAACGACGAAGGTGAGCTCAAACGGTGTGAGCTTCGAGTACCCCAGCTCCTGGGAAGTCACCGGGACCAGCGGAAGTGCCGAGTCTGGAAACACGCTCTGGAACCAGAAATTCGCTGCCAGCGAGGCAGATTTCGCTGCAATCACTGCATATAAGCTCGATCAAGAGATCTCAGGCGCGAACTTGGGTGAAGCGCAAGACGAGGTCAGCGTGACTCTGAGCCAGCTCGCAGCCCAGTCAAATGGGGCAGTTACCACTCCACTGACACCCGAAGGGACGGCCGGCTTACCTGGTCTTACAGGCCAGCTCAGCGTCGAGACACCAAGCGGGCAGCCCGTCGACAGCACGATCTGGGTGTTCTACGATGGCTCAACTGAGTACCTCATCAACTGTCAGTACCTGCAGGCAGAGAAAACCCAAATGCTCGCTGGATGCGGCCTCATCCGGGACACATTCAAGATTGTTGGTTAGGCCACGCCGACGCCGTCAAGGGCGTCATACTGCTGCGAATTGTCAAAAGTGGTTATAGTCTCAACCGCAGGTAGCGTTCGACCCAAGGATGTGGGATATGCCGATGCCGATTGCCGTTCCAATCGTGGCGGGTACCGCCATTAAGGGTGTCACCGCGAGCGTCATGATGCGCGGGGTCATGGAACGCCACCCAAACACGTTCATTGTCACTCTGTCTAGCTTCGGGCTGACAGTTCCGTTGCACCGGTCCCAGTCGCAAATCGCACGTGACGTTCAACGAGGATTAGCTGAACAGGGCCGCGACCCAGATAGCCCGCTGGTAATGGTCGGTCATTCGCAGGGCGCACTGGGCGCTCTGCGCTACGCACTGGACCATCAGGACCAAGTCCTGCATGTTTTCTCAGTCGGATGCCCATGGCAAGGTTCGGTCAGTGCCGGGTTCTGGTCCAATCGCCTCAATCGACGCAACGGCAGAGACCTCGCGCCCGCACTTCGGGATATGACACCCAATTCGGATTTTCTGACGGAGCTCCACGCTGACCTGCCGGCCATTGCCAATCGTGTCACCAACATCTACAGCACCCACGAGCTCTTCATTCGCCCCTACGTCGCCGCTCATATCGATATTGAAGGCGTGACCAACGTCCTCATCTCGAACGAGGCAGAGTACGGGCGTCACTTGCGCACCTTCCAGGACTTAGCGATCGACGAGTTGATCGAGGTCAACGGCCGGGTCACCCACGTGGGCGAGATGAATACGCCCGAGGTGCGCTCACTCGTCTGGCGCAAGGTTGAGGAACTGTCTGCCGATATTCGGCTCGGACGGAAAACCCCTAACCGCCCGGCAGCCACCTCACCCCCTCGCCAGCGCCAGGCGTCTCGCCCGCAACCACAATCCAGAGTTGCCCGCGTCACGAAGTCCCCCGCGTAGCAGCGCCGTTCACGGCACCCCACCCACATCACGGGACAGAAGATGATTAGTCGGTGACACGAAATATCTACCGTCACGGCCTGGTCGCGACAGTGGAGGGCAGTGGCCCCCCACTGTTCCTCTTGCACGGCTTAGCCAGTTCTCGAGCTGTCTGGCAACCGATTGTTCCTGCCCTATCCGAGCACTTCACGACAGTGTGCGTCGACCTGCTCGGCCACGGTGCATCAGACTGGATCGACCCGAACCCTGAACTCTTCACTCCCGCTGAGCATGCAGCAGCCTTGAAGCCACTGATCGATGAGTTCGGCGGCACGGTTCATCTAGCGGGTAACTCCATGGGCGGATGGATCGGGTTTGAGATTGCGGCCAATGGGTGGGCTCGGTCGCTAACGGCCCTGTGCCCAGCGGGGCTGGCGTTCCATCCCTGGTCCTCGCGCAACGTCCTCTTGGTGAACAACTACCGTTTGTCGAGACTTCTCGGACCCGCGATGGCACCAACGACGGAGCTCATTGCCCGTATTCCCCGCCTTCGCGAAGTAATAATGGGATACGCAACCACCGATTTCGAGACCCTCGACCCCTCTTTACTCGGTGATGGTGCAAAGGCGATGCGGCAAGCAGTTGGCTTCTACGCCAGCCATGACGGCATGCTCGATCGGCAATTCTCGCGAGCTGACCATGTGCCTGCTGACGTTCCCGTGGCCGTCGTATGGGGAGCGCAGGACAGGTTGATTCGACCCGAGCACCAGCGCCGCGTAGCGGCCCCCCAACTCGCTGAGTGGATCGTGTTCGATCAATGCGCCCACGTGCCAATGTGGGATCAGCCAGATCGGACTGTTGAGATCATCTGCCAGACTGCTCAGGTATCCACAGCGATCTAAGCCGGGAATCCATCTCACCGGCGTATTGTTGACCCACGTAGGTACACGCATTGGTTAGTTCTAGTGGACACAATAGGAAGTAGCACTTCATGGCCGGCAGAGATCTTTGGGATCAGGTTGATGGTGACCTGTACCAAGTGCTTGGAGTGACGTCGAAAGCCGACTCCGAGCAACTGCAATATGCCTGGCGCCAAGCTGCGAAGCGGTCACATCCTGATCTCGGTGGCGACATCGAAGAATTCAAATCCATCGAGATTGCCTACCAGGTGTTGTCGAATCCGCTCGAACGGCAGCGATACGACCGATATCGGCACCACATGCAGGCATTTGCTAGTCACAACACCCGGACCCGACGGGCGCCGTTCGCTCCCTACGCCCCGGGGCCTTCGCCGGATGACGAGTACGACGATACCGACCCTTACCTATGGGCGTCACCGAACTTCGCCTACTCTGCACCACCAAATCGGCGACCCAGAGCAGCCACTGAACCTGGTCAGGAGCGCCCCCCACGGAATCCGTGGCTCGTCTTCCTGAGTGTCCTGGTGGGAGTCATCCTCTTCGTCGCTGCGATCATGCTGGCACTCGTCTCGTTCGTCATGTTCTTCGGTATTCTCGTCCTCTTCGCTGCGCGCGCACTCAGGCCGAGGGCCGATGCGCCGACTCGACAATGACCCTTGCTCGCCAGCAAAAGTCTCAGTCCAGAACATCGTGAAGCCCCACATCGGCGTCCCGTAGATCAGCCCAAACCCTCCAGCACAAAACCAAATGCCGACTATCCGTAGCCAAGATCGTGGAGTCGATCCTCTTCAATACCGAAATAGTGCCCAACTTCATGCGCCACGGTGATTCTCACCTGTCCGATGACCTGCTCGTATGAGTGACAGATAGACAGAATTGGTCGACGATAAATCGTGATCGAGTCCGGCAGGAAGCCGCTGTAGGTGGCCGGTCCCCGCTCAGTGAGCGGGATCCCTTGGTACAGCCCCAAGAGGGTCGGAGAGTCCGGCGGTGAATCCTCTTCAATCAGCACGACAACGTTAGCGATCAACTTAGCTAGCTCGTCTGGAATCATGTCGAGGGCATAGCCAACAAGTTCCTCGAAATGATCTGCGTCAACGTCAATCATCTGCGTGCCGCCTGTCCCACTCGTGCCCCGAGAACCCAGATCACCCTAATCAAAAGCCCGATTACAACCCCGATAAAGAGCCCGAGTTCGTTCGTCGCCACGTCATAGAACGAGCACGTCCGACCGAGTCTCGAAAGAGCATACTGGGCAAACTCCACCGCAAATGGCGTCATGATTGCGATGAACAGTGCCGCTAACACCGCAATCAGCGGACGTAGCCAGGTTAAGAGCACTCCCACCGGAAACATCAGCAGCATGTTCATGCTGATGTCCGTCGGTTCTACGAGCTCGGAGCGAGTGGGTCTTGTCAGCGCATAGCTGCACGTCTCCTCGACTCCAAAGTTCGGCGTTTGCGGAGTGAGCGTGAATACCAATACTGCCCCATAGGCAGCAAAGAGTAGTCCAACAATCACCGGATGTGATCGGAGAAGGTGTCCGGCCGGGATCGCCAACAGAACTGAAACGATGATGACGATTAACAGGCCACCGCGCGCCCACGGCGTGATTTCGTACGCCCGCTGAAACCAGGTCGACGCTTGATCGAAGTATTCAATCATCGTGATCGTGACACCTGCTGGCTCGCCGAGCGCGGGCTAGGACGACTTCGCACGTTGAGACGAGCTATAGCTGGCCAACTGTTTGCGCGCGAGCTGCCGGAGGGCTGCCTGGGGAAGAAGCGGCACATAGCCAATGATCTGGCCCGCGAGACCGAACGCTTGGCCGGACCAGCGGGCAAAATCGAACGTGTCAATGTGACGGATAATGAGGCCTTCGGCGAAGTCGAATTCCGCATCGATCACATTGTGGACCTTGCGCCCGGTCCTGAACGTGTAATCGGCCTCCCAGTGCGCCAACCCCCGACCGTCGGCGGCCATGATCTGAGTAGCTGCGACGGTGAGATCCTTTGCAGACTGGCACAGCATCCGCCACATATCCATAGCGTCTTCACCACGCAGCTGACCGAACGCTGGATCGCTAAATGCGACGTCTGGGTGATAGCAAGCCACCATTGCTTCAGCGTCGCCCCGTGCGAATGCCTCGTAGAAGGTGGCGATTAGCGCCGCGTGGGCGTCATTTTGCTGGTCTTGTGACAATCGGGTAGTTGGAGCCATAGGGTAACCCTACGCCAAGCTCAGGAAGAGTTTTTCCATCTCGGCCTGGTCCAGCCCACCTTCTGGATCGTTAATACACTGGCGAATCCCGCTGGCAACGATGGCGAATCCCGCACGATCGAGTGCTTTTGATGCTGCAGCCAACTGGGTAACGATTTCTTTACAATCCCGACCCGACTCCAGCATCCGAATGACACCGGCAACTTGCCCCTCGGCCCGACGTAGCCGTTTGATTGCAGTCGCGGTGTCGGTCTCTTCTAGCTTCATCACGAGGGCTCCATCGTTGTGGCTCACATTATGACCCGGATGTCACGACCGGATGGTATCCCGGATACCCCCAGGGGTGTCGAGGCCAGAACCACGGCAAATCGTCTCAAGAGTTAGCCAGCTTAATTGGACCCGCTGCTGCGCTTAGGGAAATGTTCCGGTCTCCGGATCTTCCTCAGGTGCGTCCCAGCCGTAGAACAACCGCTCAAAGACTGATCGGGCGTGGCGGGCGTCGCGGAGATAGTCCTCAGTTAAGAATGCCCGCTGATCGGCTGTATACCCAAGGAGGAATGCAACTCCGGAGAGCACCCTGAAGTCAGTGGGCACTTGGTCGCCGCTGCGCCCGGTCGCCGAGTAGATGGCATTGCGGACCTTCGTCGCTAGCGACCACGCGGTAGCCAGAGCGATCTCGTCGTGTTCGTCAATGAGACCCAAATTGCGAGCCGCAGCCAACGTCTCCAACGTGCCTACGACCTGCAGAGACTCGTATCCGGCAGTTCCGCCATGCCGCATTTGCATGAGCTGAGCAACCCACTCGACATCGGTAAGCCCGCCCCTGCCGAGTTTGACGTGCAGCGCAGGATCGGCTCCGCGCGGCAACCGCTCAGATTCCATCCGCGCCTTCAACCGACGCGCCTCGATAAGGTCTGTCTCTGAGATGCCATCCGTTGGATACCTTAGGGGGTCTACCAACGCCACAAACTGATTTGTGAGTTCCGCATCACCCGCTAGCGGCCGTGCTCGGAGCAGTGCCTGCGCCTCCCAAGGCGAGGACCAGCGACTGTAGTACGCCGCGTAAGACGAGATCGAGCGAACCAAAGCACCAGAGCGGCCTTCCGGTCGCAGGTCTGCGTCGATCTCCAGGCCGGGGTCTGGGCTATTCAATGACAGAAGACGTCGTAGTTCGTTTGCGACCCTCGTCGCCGCCTTCGTAGCCAAGGATTCGTCGACCCCGGGCAGCGGGTCATGGACAAACATCGCATCAGCATCGGAGGCATAGCCAACTTCGCGCCCACCGAGGCGGCCCATCGCGATAACGCAGAAGCGGGTTGGTAGCGGTTCGCCGGTGGCTGCCTCGACAGAGCGAATAGCAATATCCAACGTCGTTGCGATCGTGGCATCAACCAGATCGGAGAGGGCATGGCCCGTCTGATCGACGGCAAGCATCTCGTTGATCTCTGCCGCAGCAATGCGGAACAACTCACGTGCGCGGATGCTGCGGACAGCCAAAGCCGCAGTGTCCGGATCGCCTTGCCGCTTGGCGGTAATGGCCATCTCGCGGGCGATATCTCCGAAGGTGCGGGGAACCAGATCGTCCGCGTCGTTCAGCAGGCGAATACTGTCTGGCAACCGCAAAAGTAGTTCCGTCGCAAACTGCGACGCCGCCATAATATGCGCCATCCGCTCAGCCGTTTCAGACTCGTCACGCAGCATCCGCAGATACCAAGGCGTAGCGCCCAGAGTCTCCGAAACCCTCCGAAATGCCAGCAACCCAGCATCAGGGTTGGGTGCATCGGCAAACCAACCGAGTAATACGGGAAGCAAGGTACGTTGAATGGCGGCCCGGCGGCTGATTCCAGACGACAGCGCTTCAATATGGCGCAGCGCTCCCTGCGGATCGTTGTACCCCAGCGCAGTGAGCCGCTCCCGAGCTGCCTCCTCACTCAGGCGCGCGTCGCCAGAATCCAACCGAGCGACCGCGTTGAGCAGCGGCCGGTAAAAGAGCTTCTCGTGCAGCCGTCGAACGACAATCCGCTGCTTCTGCCAGGCGGCTGTCAGCTCGCTGGCTGCATCCGAGGAAAATCCCAACGACCGTCCTAGTCGACGTAGGTCTGCGTCATCCGCCGGGACATCGTGGGTTCGCCGCATCCGGTATAGCTGTAAACGGTGTTCCATGGTCCGCAGAAATCGATACGCCATCGAGAGCGCCGCAGCATCCTCGCGCCCGACATATCCCCACGTGGCCATCGACTCTAACGCCGTCAGAGTGTTAGAACTGCGCACCATGACATCAGATCGGCCATGAACAAGTTGGAGGAGTTGCACACTGAACTCGACATCCCGTAGACCGCCTTTGCCGAGCTTGAGCTCGCGATCAGACTTGGCCGCCGGAATGTGAGCTTCCACCCGACGGCGCATTTGTTGCACATCTGCTACAAAGTGCGGTCGATCAGCCGCCGCCCATACGAAGGGCATCATCGCATCGACATACGCCTCACCGAGTGCCTCGTCCCCAGCTGAGAACCTTGCCTTTAGCAGAGCTTGAAATTCCCATGTCTGTGCCCAGCGCTCGTAGTAGCCAACGTGGCTGGCCAACGTCCGGACGAGAGCACCTGATTTACCTTCGGGTCGCAGCGCGGGATCGACCTCCCAAATCGCTCCTTCGGGAGTCGCCTCGTTGGCGGCGCGCATGACGGCTCTGGCCAACGCCGTCCCCGTTACTAGTGCCTCGGCCTCGTCGGAGAGCGAACCGTCCGCGTTCTCGCCCGGTTCGACGACGAAGATCACGTCCACGTCAGAGATGTAGTTGAGCTCAAGCCCACCGCACTTCCCCAGCGCAACAATGGCAATCCGGCACGCTGGCGCATCTGTTGGGAGCTCGGTTTTCGCCATTTCCAGTGCAGCCGAGAGGACTGCATCAGCTAAAAAGGACAACTCGCGCGCGACGGCAGCGAAGTTAGTGGTTCGGGTGAGGTCGCGCGCTGCCAAACTCAACAGTCTGCGCCGATACGCAACGCGAAGAACCAGGGCAGCATCTAGCCAGGTTCCACCTTCTGCCAGCGTGCCCATTACTGCCTCGACTAACCCGCCCCGCAGCTGTTCGGCGGTTGGCGCTGCTACCCCGGCCGCATTGTCGACCAACGCTAAGTAGTGGTCCGGATGGCGCGCTAGGTGCTCCCCCAGGGCATCACTAGCGCCAAGTATCAGCACAAACTGGTCGCGAAAGTGCTCGTCTGAATCGAGCGCCAAAATCAAGTTCGCCCGGCACCCGGCGATCTCGGCCGCCTCAACAACTCGTTCAAACGCCAACAGCGCATTATCAGGGTCGGCCGATCGGCTAAACGCTTCAAGGAGTTCGTCAGGATCAGCGATACCGTCGAAACTCGATCCACTCAGAATTCCCTTAGACCGGACGATTTCGGTGAATCCCAGCCGGGCTAGCTGGCCCGATACTGTTGGTTGCCTTGCCATATCAGTTCTCCCGCGCCGCATTGGCTAGCGAAATCCGAAATAGGTGGCCAACGAACGTCCGTCGGCTCACAGGACTGGCAGGTACTTCGACCGCTCGAACTCCGTCACCTGCTTGGCATACTCTTCCCATTCCGCCCGCTTGTTGCGAAGAAAGAATTCGAAGACATGCTCGCCGAGCGTGTCCGCCACCAACTCGCTTCGCTCCATCGCCTGGATGGCGCGGTTGAGGCTCGTCGGCAGTGGCTGTAGCCCCATTGCACGGCGCTCGGCGCCGGACAGCGCCCACACATCGTCCTCGGTCCCAGGCGGAAGCTGCAGGTCATCCTCGATTCCTTTGAGACCAGCCGACAACAGGATCGCCAGGGCAAGATACGGGTTACAGGCACTGTCCAAGGCGCGGTACTCAATCCTCGTTGAATTTCCCTTGTGCGGTTTGTACATCGGGACCCGGACGAGAGCTGATCTGTTGTTGTGGCCCCAGCAGATAAAGCTTGGTGCTTCGTCTCCAGCAACGATTCGTTTGTAGGAGTTCACCCACTGGTTCGTGACCGCCGTGATCTCTGGGGCATAGTGCAGCAACCCCGCCATGAACGAGCGAGCGACCTTTGACAGCTGCATATCGGCGCCAGCCTCGTAGAAGGCATTGCGATCACCTTCGAAGAGGCTGAGGTGGGTATGCATGCCAGAGCCTGCGTATTGGGTGAACGGTTTCGGCATGAACGAGGCGTGCAAACCCTGCTCCAGCGCCACCTCTTTGACGACAAGCCGAAAGGTCATGATGTTGTCCGCGGTGGTCAGCGCGTCGGCATATCGTAGATCGATTTCCTGCTGGCCGGGAGCGCTCTCGTGGTGACTGAATTCGACAGAGATTCCGAGCTTCTCCAGCATCGTGATGGCTGTTCGACGGAAGTCCTGCCCGCCACCTTGCGGAGCATGGTCGAAGTAGCCGACGTCATCGACTGGTATCGGCGGTGCACCCGACTTAAGCTTCTTATCGAGCTCGCGATCCTTGAACAGAAAGAATTCGATCTCGGGGTGAGTGTAGAAGGTGAAACCCATATCGGCCGCCCGCGCGAGAGTGCGCTTGAGAACCCACCGTGGATCTGCGTAGGACGGAGTACCATCCGGCAAGGTGATATCACAAAACATCCGGGCCACTGGGTGGGTGTCCCCCCGCCAGGGCAATGGCTGAAAAGTGGCCGGATCCGGCCTGGCAAGCATGTCCGACTCGCTGACCCGCGAGAAGCCTTGCACGGCAGAGCCATCAAAGCCGATTCCTTCGGTGAATGCTCCCTCGAGCTCAGCCGGTGCAATGGCAACCGATTTCAGCATCCCCAGCACGTCAGTGAACCACAATCGAACGAAGCGAATATCCCGCTCCTCCATCGTCCGCAAGACGAACTCTGTCTGCTTATCCATGCCGCTCATACTCCCACGCCCGGTCACGAGGACGCGTGACGGTTGTGAAACTTTTGCGATCGCGTCGGTGCGGTCACGCGAGTGAACTCGTTGCTGGCGGCCGAGAATCCGAACGGTGCGGCCCCTAGGGTGATCCCGTGACGAACTTGCGGGTAGCGCTCGCGCAACTAAACCCCACAGTTGGCGACCTCTCCGGTAACTCCGAACTCGTGTTGTCGGCCTGCCGCGCCGCTGCTGAGGCAGGGGCGGGACTTGTAGCCTTCCCGGAGATGGCTCTGACCGGCTATCCAATTGAGGATCTTGCGCTCCGCGCGTCGTTTCAGCAGGCAAGTATCGACATGGCCGAACAGATCGCCGCGACCCTGGCCACCGAAGGTCTGGCGGATCTGTGCGTCGTCCTGGGAACATTGCTCGTCAGTAACGAGCGGCCGCAAAATGGCGCTGCGGTGCTACGTGGTGGGCGAGTCGAGGCCCGCTATGTCAAACACCACCTCCCTAACTACGGGGTCTTCGATGAGCAGCGCCTGTTCGAATCTGGCTCACAACCAACTGTTATCCACGTGAACGGAGTCGCAGTCTCGATCGCGATATGCGAGGACATCTGGCAGCCTGGCAGCCCCGCGGAGCTCGCCGCATCGTTTGGCGCTGACCTCTTACTCGTTATCAACGCCTCCCCGTTCGAGCGGGGTAAAGACCATAAACGCCTTGAACTCTGCCAGGTGGTGGCCACCCGCACAAATACTGCCGTTGCGTACGTCAACTGCTTCGGAGCACAAGATGAATTAGTCTTTGATGGGGGATCGTTTGTCGTCGGCCCGTCCGGAGACGTTGCGGCACGCTCGCAGCGGTTCGTTGATCAGCTGCTGCTCTTCGACACGGAGGAGTCCTCTGCCGATACACCGACACGGATTCGCCAAGGACCATCTGCTCACGAGCTCAGTGATCTGAGTGAGGTCTACCACGCTCTCACTGTCGGTCTTGGTGACTACGTGCGTAAGAACGGTATTGGAAGTGTCACCGTCGGGATGTCCGGGGGAATTGATTCGGCCCTGGTTGGCGCGCTTGCTTGCGACGCCCTTGGTGCCGAGAATGTACTCGGTGTCGCTCTGCCGTCGGCGTACTCATCTGACCACTCGGTCGAAGACGCCCAAGACTCAGCAGCCCGCACAGGGATGGCATTCCGAATCGTGCCCATCGCGGCGATGTTCGATGCTTTCCAATCCATCCTTGACCTGACAGGACTTGCTGAAGAGAACCTGCAAGCACGTATCCGCGGAACCACTCTTATGGCGATCTCCAATGCCGAGGGACCACTCGTGTTAGCAACGGGGAACAAAAGTGAACTGGCCGTTGGTTATTCGACTATCTACGGTGACGCAGTCGGCGGATTCGCGCCAATAAAGGACGTCCCGAAAATGCTGGTCTGGGAACTTGCCCGGTGGCGTAACGACGAGGCCACGCGAGCTGGTCAGACTCCCCCAATCCCACCGCGTTCAATTGACAAACCTCCGAGTGCCGAGCTGCGTCCCGGACAACTGGATACCGACTCACTGCCGGACTATTCAGAGCTAGACGGAATCGTCGAACAATACGTCGAGGCGCGCGTCTCAGCAGTTGAACTGATTAGCTCCGGCTACGACCCGACTCTGGCGAGGCGAATTATCAGATTGACTGATGCGGCTGAATACAAACGGCGGCAATACCCGCCCGGGACCAAGATCACCCGGCTTGCTTTTGGTCGGGATCGACGGATGCCGATTACTAATCGCTGGTCAGAACCCGGCGTAGTCCAAGGGTAGGTCTCTTTAACCATGCGGTGCGTCTTTCGCGGCCCAAATCCCCAGTATGGAGGTCGTGCCGCAGGCTCGGTTCGGGCTTGAGGGGGTCTCCACTGCAGGCCAAGGCTGAGGAAATAATCGCCTCACTTCAGTCTCTGGCCATTGCAAGGACTTGAACAACCCTCTCGCCTGTTCCTTCCCTGCCCTTCGCATCTGTGACCTCCGTGGCGGAACCGCGGGTACCGGGCGTCTCTTTTCCGTCGGTTCCATGCCATTATTGACGTATCCGGGGACTGCACTGGGCAGCCTCGAGATGGGAGAATTGTTATGACAACGCAACGATCCAGCGAAGATGCTCTTTACGGCAACCGGCCGCACAGCCCTAACCTTCACGTACGACGTGTCACTGTCAATGACCTCGCTCGAGCCAAAGAGCAGGGCGAACACTGGCCCATGATCACCTGCTACGACGCCCTCACCGCTGGCGTATTTGATTCAGCTGGGATTCCTGTCATGTTGGTCGGCGATTCAGCAGCGAACGTC